>JBGQGU010000408.1:0-3610 GCA_041497655.1 Gammaproteobacteria bacterium | reverse complement strand
TGCGGGTTGTAGCGCAGGAGGTCGCGGTCCTTGAAGGTCCCCGGCTCCCCCTCGTCGGAGTTGCACACCAGGTACTTCGCGCCCTGATACTGGCGCGGCATGAAGCTCCATTTGAGCCCGGTCGGGAAGCCCGCGCCACCGCGCCCGCGCAAGGCGGATTTTTTCACCTCCGCGACGATCTGCTCGGGCGGAATCTTTTCGGCAAGGATCTTCTTCAGCGCCGCGTAACCGCCGCGCGCCTCGTAATCCCTGAGCCGCCAGTTGAGGCCGTCGAGGCCCTTCATGATGATCGCCTCGGGGCCGAAGACATCGGGGGCGAATGGAGGGACCGGCAAGCCCATCACTTGAGATCCTTCAGCAGCTGATCGAGCTTGTCAGGCATCATGGCGCAGCACATCCGCTTGTTGTTGAGCAGCAGCACCGGGGCATCGCCACACGCTCCGAAGCACTCGCCCTCCCTCAGCGTGAACATCCCGTCCGCGGTGGTCTCGTTGAAGCCGATGCCGAGCGTCTTCTTGAGGTGCTCGGCCGCCACGTTCGCACCCTGCAGCGCACACGGCAGGTTGGTGCAGAGCGCGATCTTGTACTGGCCGGAGGGCTTGAGGTCATACATGGTGTAGAAGGAGGCAACCTCGTATACCGCGATCGGCGGCATGCCGAGGCAGGCCGCGATGAAGTCCATCGTTTCGGTCGAAAGCCAGCCCTTCTCGTCCTGCGCGATGGTGAGCGCCGCCATCACCGCCGACCGCTTCTGGCCGGGCGGGTACTTGGCGACCGCCCGGTCGATCCGGGCAAGCGCGTCGGGGCTCAACACCATCGGTGCATTCATTACCGGTCGATCTCGCCGAAAACGATTTCGAAGGTGCCGATGATCGCCACGACGTCCGCGATCATGTGTCCCCGCGACAACTCGTCCATGGCGGAAAGATGCGTAAAGCTGGGGGAGCGGATCTTCATCCGGTAGGGCTTGTTGGCGCCGTCGGAGACGAGATAGATCCCGAACTCGCCCTTGGGGTGCTCCACTGCTGCGTACGCCTCGCCCGGCGGGACATGCATGCCCTCGGTGAAAAGCTTGAAGTGATGGATCAGCTCCTCCATGTTGGCCTTCATCGCGACGCGCGAGGGCGGGGCGATCTTGTGGTCGTCCGTGATCACCGGCCCCGGGTTCCTGCGCAGCCAGTCCACGCATTGCCTGATGATGCGATTCGACTGTCGCATCTCCTCGATGCGCACCAGGTAACGGTCGTAGCAGTCGCCGTTCACGCCGACCGGAATATCGAAGTCAAGCCGGTCGTACACCTCGTAGGGCTGCTTCTTGCGCAGGTCCCATTCGACGCCCGAACCGCGCAGCATCGGGCCGCTAAAGCCAAGCGCCTTGGCGCGCTCCGGCGAGACCACGCCGATGCCGACTGTGCGCTGTTTCCAGATGCGGTTTTCGGTCAGCAGCGTTTCATATTCGTCTACGCATTTGGGGAAACGCTCGGTGAAGTCTTCGATGAAATCGAGGACCGATCCTTGGCGATTGCGGTTCTTTTCTTCGACTGCGCGCTTGCCGTGGATCTTCGTAGCCGTGTACTGCGGCATCGTATCCGGCAGGTCGCGGTAGACACCGCCCGGCCGGTAGTAGGCGGCGTGCATGCGCGCCCCGGTAACCGCCTCGTAGACGTCCACCAAATCCTCGCGTTCACGAAAGCAGTAGAGGAATACCGTCATCGCCCCGAGGTCCAGACCATGGGCGGCAAGCGCGAAGAGGTGCGACAGGACCCGCGTAATCTCGTCGAACATCACGCGGATATACTGGGCGCGAAGCGGCACTTCGATCCCGAGCAGCTTCTCGATAGCCAGGACGTAAGCGTGCTCGTTGCAGATCATGGTGGTGTAGTCGAGCCGGTCCATGTACGGCACTGTCTGGAAATATGTCCGGTGCTCGGCGAGCTTCTCGGTCGCGCGGTGGAGCAGCCCGATGTGCGGGTCGGCGCGTTGGATCACCTCGCCGTCGAGCTCGAGCACCAGCCGCAGCACTCCGTGCGCGGCCGGGTGCTGCGGGCCAAAGTTCATCGTGTAATTGCGTATCTCAGCCATCTAAAAACCAAAATGGACAGGATTCACAGGATTAACAAGAACAGGCCCGAATGAGGATTGGTTCAATCATGTAAATCCTGTTAATCCTGTCTATTCAGCCTTTCTTGGGCTCGACATCGGCGTAGTGCTCCACGCGGATCACGCGCGGCACGATCTCGCGTGGTTCGATAGTAACCGGCTGGTAGATGACGCGCTGCTGGTCGGGGTCGTAGCGCATCTCGACGTTGCCCGAGATCGGGAAATCCTTGCGGAATGGATGGCCGATGAAACCGTAGTCGGTCAGGATACGGCGCAGATCCGGGTGGCCAGTGAAGACGATGCCGTACAGATCGAACGCCTCGCGCTCGAACCAGTTGGCCGAGGGCCAGATGTTGATAACCGAATCGATGACCGGCAGTTCGTCGTCGTCGGCAAACGCGCGCACCCGCAAACGCCAATTGTTGGCAAGCGACAACAGGTGGTAGACGGTGGCGAAACGCGCGCCCGCCCCAAACTCTGAAGGCGTGCCATCCCATGCTGCTTTGCCAAAACTGCCGTAGTCCACGCCGCACACATCGATCAACTGCTCAAAACGCAGCTCAGGGCGGTCACGCAACGCGGTCATGGCCTCGCTCAGGTCAACGGCCTTGATGGTCAACGTGATCTCGCCCAGCGCTGCGGTGATGTCGACAATCTTGTCGCCAAGTGCCGATTGCAGCACGGCGGTGAGGGTCTCTACGCGGGATGTCATCTCAGTCTAGTGTTGAGTGTTGAGTGTTGAGTGCTGAGTTGAAACCCCGCGGGCCGTAAACTCAAAACTCAACACTAAGAACTCAAATCTCCATGCGGCGTCAGCGGGCGATGGTATTGGTGCGCTTGATCTTGTTTTGCAGCTGGATGATGCCGTAGAGCAACGCCTCAGCAGTCGGTGGACAGCCGGGCACGTAAATATCGACCGGCACGATGCGATCGCAGCCGCGGACCACTGAATAGGAGTAATGATAATAACCGCCGCCATTCGCGCATGAGCCCATCGAGATGACCCAGCGCGGCTCGGCCATCTGGTCGTAGACCTTGCGCAGCGCCGGCGCCATCTTGTTGCACAGCGTGCCGGCAATGATCATCACATCGGACTGCCGGGGGCTGGGCCGGAAGACGATACCGAAGCGGTCGAGGTCGTAGCGCGACGCGCCCGTGTGCATCATCTCGATCGCGCAGCAAGCGAGGCCGAACGTCATCGGCCACAGCGAGCCGGTGCGCGTCCAGTTGATCAGCGCATCCGCCGTCGTGGTGACAAAACCTCTTTCAGTGATGGCCTCGATCGCGCCCATGGTCACACCGCCTCCATGTTGCAAGTGGCAAGCATCAGGGTAATCGCGTCGGCGGCCTGCGCTGCTCGCCGGTCGCATCCCCGCAAGCGGGGCGCCCCTGCTCAACGGTGAGCGTCCGTCGCCTCGGCCCCCACATCGCAAGATCGATGTCATCGTGTCGGCGCCCTGCGCCGCTCACCGGTCGCATCCCCGGAAACCGGGGCCCCTGCTCAACGGTT
>JBGQGU010000407.1:0-3610 GCA_041497655.1 Gammaproteobacteria bacterium | reverse complement strand
CAGCTCGCGCGCCGCGCGCGAGAAGCTCAGGTGGCGCGCGACCGCGTCAAACACCTGGAGTTGACGCAAGGTGAAATGCACCGGGAGCCCTTTCTGATCATAAGGAAAACATGATGGTAATGATAACAAACATTGATTTCATATTATAGCCGGCTGCGCCTAATATTAGGCGGTGACCCCCAGCTCTTGGAGAAGCCGATGGACCAGTCGAAGCGCTACGCCAACCTCAACCTGAAGGAGCGCGACCTCATCGCCGGCGGCGGCCATGTGCTCTGCGCCTACGTCATGAAGCCCAAGGCCGGCTTCGAGCCGTTACCCACGGCCGCGCACTTCGCTGCCGAATCCTCCACTGGCACCAATGTCGAGGTATCGACGACCGACGATTTCACCCGGGGCGTCGACGCGCTGGTTTACGAATGCTCGGCGGCGGATGGCGGCGATTATCTGGTCAAGGTTGCCTACCCGATCGAGCTGTTCGACCGCAATATCCGCGACGGGCGGGCGATGCTCGCTTCGTTCCTGACGCTCACGGTCGGCAACAACCAGGGCATGGGCGACGTGGAGTATGCCAAGATGCACGATTTCTACGTGCCGCCCAGACTGCTGGCGCTGTTCGACGGCCCGGCGGCGAACATTGCCGACCTGTGGCGGGTGATGGGCCGGCCGGTGGTGGACGGCGGCCTCATCGTCGGAACCATCATCAAGCCCAAGCTCGGACTGCGTCCGAAGCCGTTCGCCGACGCGTGCTACCAGTTCTGGCTCGGCGGGGACTTCATCAAGAACGACGAGCCGCAAGGCAACCAGGTCTTCGCGCCGATGAAGCAGGTGATGCCGCTGGTGGCCGATGCCATGAAGCGGGCGCAGGACGAAACCGGCGAGGTCAAGCTCTTCTCGGCCAATATCACGGCCGACGACCCGTTCGAGATCATCGCCCGCGGCGAATACATCCTGGACGCCTTCGGCGAGAACGCAAGCCACGTCGCCTTCCTGGTGGATGGTTTCGTCGCCGGCGCGACGGCGGTCACCGCGGCGCGCCGCTGTTTCCCGAACCAGTTCCTGCACTACCACCGCGCGGGCCATGGCGCGGTGACCAGCCCGCAGAGCCGGCGCGGCTATACCACGTTCGTGCACTGCAAGATGTCGCGCCTGCAGGGCGCTTCGGGCATCCATACCGGCACCATGGGCTACGGCAAGATGGAGGGTGATGCCGCGGACCGCGCCATCGCCTACATGCTCGAGCGCGATGCGGCCGACGGTCCCCACTACCATCAGGAGTGGCTCGGCATGAAGGCCACCACCGCGATCATTTCGGGCGGGATGAATGCGCTGCGGATGCCCGGCTTCTTCGCCAACCTCGGCCACGCCAACGTGATTCAGACCGCTGGCGGCGGCGCTTTCGGCCATGTCGATGGCCCGGTCGCCGGCGCCCGCAGCCTGCGCCTGGCCTATCAAGCCTGGAAGGAGGGGATCGATCTCGTCGAGTATGCGAGGGAGCACCGCGAGCTCGCGGGGGCGTTTGAGTCCTTCCCGTGGGACGCCGACCGGCTCTACCCCGGCTGGCGCCAAAAGCTCGCCAAGCGCGCGGCGTGACGAGCGCGCCGCCGGTTGCTGTCAAGCCGCGCTTATGGGCACACAAGAAAATATGAATGGGATTCCGCGCCGATGCCGGCTACAGTGCGGTCGTCCCGCGAAGCTTTGTTGTTCGCAACCACCCTGCGAGGCGGCGTGATGCAATGGCTGGGTATCGCCCAGATCGAGAGGCTGCAGGAACTCGCCGTGCGGGCCGGTTTGGGCGTGTGATAGGCGTTGCAGAGGCGGGCAGCGAAAGCAAGCGGATCGACGTCGGCGGAGGGTGAGGCCATGTCTGTCAAGCATCCCATCATCGCGGTAACCGGTTCGTCCGGCGCGGGAACCACTACGGTGCAGAACGCGTTCGCGTATATTTTCCGGCGCGAGAACGTCAATGCCGTCTTCGTCGAGGGCGACAGCTTTCACCGCCACGACCGCGCGGAGATGAAAAACGCGATCGCGGAATCCGAGCGCGGCGGGCGCCGCCCGATCAGCCACTTCGGGACTGAGGCCAATCTCTTCGAGGAGCTCGAGGCCCTGTTCCGCCAGTACGGCGACGCCGGTACCGGCAAGGTGCGCCGCTACCTGCATAACGAGCAGGAGGCTGCTCCCTACGGCTTACCGGCCGGGACCTTTACCGCGTGGGAGACGCTGCCCGAAGGCTCCGATCTGCTGCTCTACGAGGGCCTGCACGGCGGCATCGTCACCGACCGGGTGAACGTCGCGCGCTACACCGACTTGCTGATCGGGGTGGTGCCGATCATCAACCTCGAGTGGATCCAGAAGATCCACCGCGACACCAACCTGCGGGGCTATTCGCGCGAGGCGGTGCAGGACACCATCCTGCGGCGCATGCACGACTACGTGCACACCATCTGCCCGCAGTTCACCCAGACCCACATCAATTTCCAGAGAGTGCCGACGGTGGACACCTCCAACCCGTTCATCGCGAGGGACATTCCTACGCTCGATGAATCGTTCGTGGTGATTCGCTTCCGCAATCCGGTCGGCGTGGACTTTCCATATCTGCTGACGATGATCCATGATTCCTTCATGTCGCGCCCCAACAACATCGTCGTGCCGGGCGGCAAGATGGAACTCGCCATGCAGCTGATCATGACACCGATGATCTGGCGGCTGATCGAGGACCGGAAGCGCCTGAGCACCCGCGCCGGACCGGTCGAGCACGCGATCGGGATCGTGCGCCCGCGGACATGATGACGGGCCGCGCCGCGCCCGGACTCGGAGAAGGAACGCAGCCATGCCGTTGATCTCGATGCGCCAGTTGCTGGACCACGCCGCCGAGTTCGGCTACGGCGTGCCGGCGTTCAACGTGAACAACCTGGAGCAAATCCAGGCGATCATGCAGGCGGCCGAGGCGAATTCGAGCCCGGTGATCCTGCAGGCTTCGGCGGGCGCGCGCAGGTACGCGGGTGAGGTGTTCCTGCGCCGGATGGTCGAGGCAGCGGTGGAGTCCTATCCCGACATTCCGGTGGTGATGCACCAGGACCACGGCGCGAGCCCGGCCGTGTGCCAGGCCTCGATCCGTTCCGGCTTCACCAGCGTGATGATGGACGGCTCGCTGCAGGAGGACATGAAAACGCCTGCGTGCTACGAATACAACGTCGAGGTCACGCGCAAAGTGGTCGAGATGGCGCACGCCGTCGGCGTCTCGGTCGAGGGCGAGCTGGGTTGCCTCGGTTCGCTCGAGACGGGCGAGGCGGGCGAGGAGGATGGCGTCGGAGCCGCAGGCAGGCTCTCGCGCGAGCAGATGCTCACTGACCCGGTCCAGGCCGCTGATTTCGTTGCGAAGACGGGCGTGGATGCGCTAGCAGTGGCGATCGGAACCTCGCACGGTGCCTACAAGTTCGCGAGGAAGCCGACCGGCGACGTGCTCGCAATCGGCCGCATCAAGGAGATCCACGCCAGGCTGCCCGACACGCACCTCGTGATGCACGGGTCGTCCAGCGTGCCGCAGGACTGGCTCGAGGTGATCCGCGCGCATGGCGGCACGATCAAGGAGACCTACGGCGTGCCGGTG
>JBGQGU010000406.1:0-3617 GCA_041497655.1 Gammaproteobacteria bacterium | reverse complement strand
GTAGGAAAGGGTGTGGTGCGGCCGGTACGCGAAGTCGAACTCGACGTGGCGTGGCGGCAGTTCCTCCTGGTCGCCCTTGCGCTGACCCGGCATCCACCAGCGTCCCACCTCCCTCGGCCGGGACGGGTTCGCCAGGTCCACGATCATGTAGAACTGGTGGTCCTTGGGATGCTTCGGCTCGAAGTCCGGCGCGCCGGTGGTGATGTGCGCGTAGCGGCCGTCCATGAAGGAGACGTAGTGGACGCCCTGGGACGCGGGCCCGCCCGACAGGTCGAAGAACGCGATCTCGCGCGGCTCCGCCGGCTTCGAGATATCGAATACCTGGAAACCCGCGGGCTTGAGACCGGCCTTGTTCACCTGGTAGGCCTGGATCAGGATGTCGCCGCGCAGCGCGAGCGAGTTGCCGCGCACGTTCTTGTGGGGAAGTGGCAGCTGCCACAGCATTTTCGGGGCGGCCGGCTCGGTCACGTCGAAGATCGAAAAGCACGCTGGCGGATGCTCGTGGGCGATGTACAGGTAGCGGCGGCCATCCTTGATCTTCACCGCCATCCCCTCGCCGAGATTGGGCGCGCCGCCCGCGTCGTGCCGCGCGAGAAGCTTTAGATTGTGCGAGATGCGAACTGTCATTTGCGATCCCCTGGTTCTGACAAAGTCGCCCGGATGCAAGCAGGGGTGGGTAGCGGGCCTAGTCGGCCCGCATCCCCGCCGCCTTCGCGACCTGGGTCCATCTGGCGATGTCGATGGGAATCATCATGCGGAGTTCCTCGGGGGACTTGAAGTCCACTTCGGCGCCCTCGTCCGTGAAGCGTTTCCGGGTTTCGGGCAGACTGAGATACGTCCCGATTTCGGAATTGAGCCTGGCAATGATGGCGGGAGGCGTGCCGGCAGGCGCAGCGATGGACCACCAGTTGGCTGCCTCGTAGCCCGGTACGCCTGCCTCCGCAATGGTCGGCAGGTCCGGCAGGGCGGCGGCGCGCTTTGCGCTCCCGGTGGCGAGCGCTTTGAGCCGGCCTGAACGGATGTGAACAAGCGATTGAACGATCGACCCGATGGTCATATGCGCCTGGCCTCCCATGACATCGATCATTGCCGGCGCTCCGCCCTTGTAGAGCACGACGGTGAGGTCGTGGCCCGAGAGGCTGCTGAAGAGCACGTGCGCGAAGTGCTGGAATCCGCCGGCGCTCGCCATCGTGATCTGCCCCGGCTTGGCCCTGGCGGCCGCGAGCAATTCCTTCACCGAGCTCACCGGCAGCAAGGGGCCGACAGTGAGCGCGGTGGGACCGGAACCGAGCATCGCGACCCAATCGAAGGCCTTGAGCGGGTCGTAGGGCAGCTTGCGCACTGCGGCGTTCGTCGTGTACGCAGCGGAAACGAGGAGCAGGGTATACCCGTCAGGCGCCGAACGCGCCGCGAGGTCGGTGCCGATCAGGGCATCCGCTCCCGGGCGGTTGTCCACCACCACCTGCCGGCCGAGACGCCCCCCGAGGTATTGCCCGACCGAGCGCGCCATGATGTCGTTGCTGCCGCCGGGCGCCTGGGGCACGATCAGCCGGACCGGCTTGGTGGGATAGCTTGAGTCCGCACCGGCGCGCTGCGCCGCCTGAGCGCCGCCGGCGACTGCGAGCATTACGACGAAACATGCCGCCAGGTTCGACTTCATCTTCCCCTCCAGAGGGTTCTTTGGTCCATCTTACTTCATCTGATGCAGATGAAAACCCGCCCCTGTCCGGCCGCCTGGACCCTGTGCGTTGGCGCATGATGCGCCTCGCGCATCACGGCACAAGAACCGCGGCGCCGGTGACACGCCCTTCGCGCAGGCGCGCGAGGGCTTCGTTGGCCTGGTCGAGCTTCAGCACCTCAATACTTGTCTTCACCGGTACCTTGGGCGCGAGGGCGAGGAATTCCTCGCCGTCGCGTCGCGTGAGATTCGCCACCGAGCGCACGACGCGCTCGCCCCACAGGATGTCGTAGGGAAATGCCGGAATATCGCTCATGTGGATGCCGGCGCATACCACGGTGCCGCCCTTCGCCGTGGCGCGGAGCGCGGCGGTGACGAGCGGCCCCACCGGAGCGAAGATGATTGCCGCCTCGAGCTCCTCGGGCGGCTTCGCTGCGGAATCTCCCGTCCATTCCGCGCCCAGTTCCCTGGCGAACCGCTGCCCCTCGGCGTCGCCCGGCCGGGTGAAGGCGAAAATCCTGCGCCCCTGATGGCGCGCGACCTGCGCCACGATGTGAGCCGCGGCGCCGAAGCCGTAAATGCCGATTCGCCCCGCGTCGCCCGCCATCACGAGCGAGCGGTAGCCGATCAGACCGGCGCAGAGCAGCGGCGCTGCCGAGGCGTCATCGTACTCGCTCGGGATCGCGAAGCAGTAGCGTTGGTCGGCGACGGTGTACTCCGCGTAGCCGCCGTCGAGGTGATAGCCGGTAAAGCGCGCCGCATCGCACAGGTTCTCGCGCCCGCTGGCGCAGTAGCGGCAGGCGCCGCACGTGTAGCCAAGCCAGGGAACGCCCACGCGCTCGCCGATCGCGAACCGCTCCACGCCTGCGCCTTTTTCCACCACCGTGCCGACGATCTCGTGACCGGGGATGATCGGAAGCTTCCCCTGCGCGAGCTCGCCGTCCACCACGTGCAAATCGGTGCGGCAGACGCCGCAGGCGCGGATCCTGATCAGCAGTTGCCCGCGGCCCGGCCGCGGCGTGGGGAGATCGACGAGCGTGAGCGCCGTGCGCGGCGCGGCGAGCTGCATTGCTTTCATAAGAGCGAATAGACAGGATTTACAGGACCAGAACCTGTCAATAACAAAGAATGGACAGGATTTACAAGATTAACAAGATTAATCCCTAGACCAACACTGACCAACTTGGCTTGGTTTTCGCTCTCGGAGCCAATCCTGTCAATCCTGTTAATCCTGTCTATTTCGGCTTTGGCTCCGCGCGGGCGTAGCGCTGGAGGAAACGCACGATCTCTGCCGTGTCGAGCACCGGCGTGGTCTTGAGGGCGTCGGCCCCGACCACCGTGTTCGCCCACGCCATGTGTTCCTTCATGCGCTCTACCACAGTGGGCCACTCGTGCGGGGTGTGGCGCCGGGGATCGGGCAGGGCGTGGCACTGCGTGCAGGCGATGCTGAACATCTTTCCCGCCTCGGACTTGAGAGCGGGGTGGCCGGAGTCCATTTCCTGCTGCCCGTGCTTTTTTAGGTAGGCAGTGAGCACTCCCGTCTCCTGATCGGTCGGCGCCTCTACGTCCTCCATCATCTCTTTCATGAGCACGCCCATGTTGCCCCTGCCCTGCATGCGCCACACCATGCGCACGACGACGGTGGTCCACTTGTCGGGCGAGTGCATCTGCGGGCTGGGCAGGTAATGGCACTGCACGCAGTAGCGCGCGGTGAGGCGCGCCCCCTCGGAGCGCGGCTCGGGCAGCTCGTGCGGCTCGATCGAGGGCGGCAGGATCCGCTCCAGCAGCTTGCCGTGCGGACTCTGCGACCAGAGGTACTTGGCGCGCGCGACGCCCCCTTCCGTCCCTCCCTTATCAAAGGGGGTAGTGCTTTCAGCGGCAATGGCTGGCGCATTGCACGCGAGAACGGCCAACGTGACAGCCAGCCACCGGGTCGTGG
>JBGQGU010000405.1:0-3621 GCA_041497655.1 Gammaproteobacteria bacterium | reverse complement strand
GCATGAGATCGGCATTGGAACGACGCGCCCTTGATCGGCTCCACGGTCGCATCCCGCAAGCGGGCCCCTGCTCCACGTTCCGCCGATCCCCCGGAGCGGGATGCAGCGCCGCGATTGCCCGCGTGCTTATGTGCGCAGCCTCCGAACGGATTGCGGCAAGAGCCCGGATCGGTACTGTCGGCTGCATTGCGTGTCTTCGCGGTCGCATCCCCGCAAGCGGGGCCCCTGCTCAACGCTCCGACACGCCCTCCTTGGTCGCATCCCCAAGAATCGGGGCCCCTGCTCCACGTTCCGGCGCACCCTCTCCCGAAGGTAGAGGGGAGCGTCCAGCGGAAATGGCAGCCAGGCCATTTCCGAATTTCTCGGTGGTCGCCGGTTTACGTCGTCTCGTTCGAGCGGACGCCAGTGCGGACTCGCACTCGTGCTCGGGCCGCTCAACGCGGCGGGCGTTCATCCTTGCCGCGGCGGCGTCGACCGCGCTCGGATGGGCGGGCGGAGCACTAGGCGCAGATCCAGTGTCCCGACCTATGCCCAAATCCCAGGCTCCCTGGAAGATTGGCGTAGTACACCTCGGTCATCAGACAGAGGCTCCGGTCGTGGTCGGCCTTCGGCAGGGATTGAAGGATCTAGGGTACGTTGAGGGACGCGACGTAGTTCTTGAGATCCGCGCCGGCCGGGGTCAATACTCGACCGCGCTCGAAGCGACACAGGGGCTAGTCAAAGCGCAGGTTCAAATTCTTGTCAGCGCGGGAACCGTCGCAACCAACGCAGTAAAGGAGGCGGCTGGCAACCTGCCCATTGTGTTCACGCAGGTGGGAGAGCCCGTATCGGCAGGGTTTGTAAAGAGCTTGCGACAACCAGGGGGCAATTTGACCGGATTCTCCCACCTCCTTCCGGAAACGACTGGGAAACGCCTTGAATTATTGAAGGAACTTGTACCGGCGTGTCGTACTGTGCTAGTGATCTTCGATCCGAAGAACCCGAGTTCGGAAAAAGCTGTCGCCGTGGCCAGAGATTCCGCGAAAAAACTGAGCATGCGGCTGCGTGAGCGTCACATTAAAGATAACAACGAGGTGATGCAGGCTCTCGAGGAATTGGACGGGAAGACAACGGACGCAATCCTCGTCGTTCCAGACAGCGTGGTGGTTAATTTGGGTGAGCGAATCATTGAGAAATCCCGCCAGAAGCTTGTGCCTGTCATGTTCCACGAGGTGACGTGGGTTGAACATGGTGGCCTGGCCTCGTATGGAGCGAGCTTCGTTGACCTGGGCAGACAGGCAGCGAGGTACGTAGACAAAATCCGCAAAGGAGCCAAGCCGGGGCAGCTTCCGGTCGAGCAGCCGACCAAGTTCGAGCTGGTGGTGAACCTGAAAACCGCCAAGGCGCTCGGCATCACGATCCCGCAATCGGTGCTGTTTCGCGCTGATCGGGTGATCGAGTGACATTTCCTGTGAGTCCGGATCATGGCGAATAGCGACGGTTACTACGAAGCACTGTGGCCGCGCAGTCCGCGGCAGACCCGTGTGAAGCCACTCGCGAGGCGGCTCGACACGCTCGCGGGCAAAACGGTCGCGCAGGTCTGGGACCACGTGTTTCGCGGCGACGAGGTGTTCGAGTTCCTCGAGGCGGGTCTCAAGGCGCGCTTCCCCGGCGTGCGCTTCGTGAGCTGGCGCGAGTTCGGCAACACGCACGGCAGCGAGGAGCGCGAGGTCGTGGCCGCGCTGCCGCAGCGCTTCAAAGAGCTGGGCGTCGACGCGGTCATATCCGGGATGGGGTGTTGAGGGAGCTGCACGCCCGCCGTGTTGCGGGCGAGTGCGGCGGGAGAGGGGGCCGGCGTGCCTTCTTCCACGCTCGTGTGCGAGGGCTTCATGGGCCTCGCCGCGGCATCCTCGATCGGGCTCGGCATGCCCAACCTGCCGGTGGCGCGCGTGGTCGGGCATCCCGGGGTGCAGAGCAAGGAGATGCTCGAGCGCAACGTCCTCGAAGTCACGCTCGAGCAGGTACTGGACAACTTGCTCAAGGCGCCCAAAGTCGTGGGCGCCGATCATGAGCCCGGTGCCCGCGACGTCGAAGTCAAGGGCGACTTCCAGGAAATCAACGACTACTTCTACGACAACGGCCTCTCCGACGGCCTGCCGATCGTTCCGCCGACGCGCGAGAAGGTCGAGCAGTTCCTGCGCTGCACCGACCGCGATCCCGGCGAGTCGTTGGGGGCGCTGCTGCCGGACAGCCGCGCGGCGACCATCTGGAGCATCGCGGTGAACGGTGTCATGGCGGGGTGCCGGCCGGAATACATGCCGGTGCTGGTCGCGTTGATCGAGGCGATGGCCGACCCTGCCTACGGCGTCGAGCACAGCGGCAACACGCCGGGCGGCGAGACGCTGATCATCGTGAACGGGCCCATCATCAAGCAGCTCGGCTTCAACTACACGCAGGGCGTGATGCGCGACGGTTTCCGGCCGAACACCGCGATCGGACGGTTCTGGCGGTTGTATCTGCGCAACGTCGCCGGCTTCCTGCCGCACAAGAACGACAAGGCGACCTTCGGCAACACCTGGCGGGTCGTCGTGGCGGAAAACGAAGACGTGTTGAAGAAGATCGGGTGGGAGCCCAATAGCGCCGATTTCGGCTTCGCGGCGGGCGACAGCACCGTCATCATCGCGCGCTACACCGGCGGCAATCATATCTCGTCGGTGTCCGGCAGCACGCCGGAGCAGATGATGCCCTACCTCGACGACGCTATGGTGAAGCAGTATTCGTGGCAGATCATGTTCACGGTCGGGCAGGGCATGGGCACGCTGCGGCCGCTGATGCTGCTCTCGCCGATCATCGCCGAAACCATCGCCGGCTGGGGCTGGTCGAAGCGGGACCTGAAGCGCCATCTGTTCGACCATGCCCGCATCCCGGCGCACCAGTTCGAGCGCATCCTGCGCGACTGGACGCAGAAGCCCACCTGGAACCTGGCGGACGAAGCGAAGGCGGGGCGCATACCCGAAGTCTTCCACGCCTCGGACGACCCGAACCGCATGGTGCCGCTGGTGTGGAAGCCCGAGGACTACATGCTCGCCGTGACCGGCGATTTGACGCGCAACAGCGTATACATCTTTGCTCACAATGGAGTGCTGGGATATCCGGTGGCGAAGCGCATCGCGCAGCCGAGAAAGTAACGCAGTGACGGATTAGCGTTGCTCAAGGTTGTGGGTTCTAGGTCCAATGTTGCGGGACGTTCGCTGGACAAAAAACTTGGTACCTTGAACTTTGAACCTGGAACAGTAATGCACTACTTCGTTTATCGGGAAGATCATCCCGGCAGCGCGGCCTGGTTCAAGGAACTGGCCGGCCGCTCGGGATAAAGTGGACGGCGAAAGTCGGGAGCGGCCGCTGCTCAGCAGTCTTCCCGTCCTCCTTCCGCCTACCTCTTTCGGCGTGCTGTGGAAATCTGAGATACTTAAGCCCAAGCCCCTTAGAGGGAACCAGACGAGGAGAATGCGCACATGGCCCGAGACATCATCCGCCCCAAATCAGGTACGCCGCCGAGGGCGCCGCTGTCGCCCGCGGTGCGGACCGGCAACCTCGTGTTCGTATCGGGCACGCCCGCTTTCTATGGCGACCGCCAGATCG
>JBGQGU010000404.1:0-3633 GCA_041497655.1 Gammaproteobacteria bacterium | reverse complement strand
CAGCTCTGTCGCCGTCACCAGCCCCTGCTCGACCAGCAGCTTCTCCAGCCCGAAGAGCCAGCGCTCGTAGTAGCTCGCGGCAAGGTAGCGGGCGGGCGACATCTGCTCGCGCGAGTAGCGGCTCATGTCGATATTCCATTTGCGGTGAAAGCCGGCGGCGACGGTGACCGCGAACGCGCGCGCCTCCCACCTCGAGTGGAAGACGGGCTCGTTCTGCTCGACCTCGACCGGCCCCATGCCCTGCATGCCGCCCATGTCGTGGACGCCGTTCATCGCTTGCTCCCCGCCGGAACGGTGACCCCGGCGACGCCGATCATCGCGTCGCGCGTGACGATCTCCGCCAGCTGCTCCTCGCTCCAGCCTTCCGTTCCCGCCGGGCGCTCGGGCAGCACCAGGTAGCGCAGCTCGGCCGTCGAGTCCCACACACGCACCTCGACGTCGTCCGCAATCTCGCCGCCCAGCTCCTTCAGCACGCCGCGCGGAGCGATGACCGCGCGCGAGCGGTATGGCGCCGACTTGTACCAGACCGGCGGCAGCCCGAGCACGGACCACGGATAGCAGGAACAAAGCGTGCACACGACCATGTTGCGGACCTTGGGGGTGTTCGCGAGCACCACGATCTCCTCGCCTCGACCGGCGAAGCCGAGCTCGGCGATGGCGGCGCCGCCGTTCGCGAGGAGGCGCCGCTTGTAGGCCGGATCGACCCACGCATGGGCGACGACACGGGCCCCGTTGCGCGGCCCCACCTTGGTCTCGAAGGTGTCGATCAGCTCGTCGAGCGCCGCGGGATCGACGAGACCCTTCTCGACCAGCAGCGACTCCAGTGCCTTCACGCGCAGCGCCGGGCCCGAGAGCGGGCGGTCGTGCTCGCTGACGTGGTCGTCGTCGGGGTGATGGTGATCGCTCATGACTCGTCTACTTAGAAATAGGAGCGGCAGCCGCCATCACGGAGTGGCAGGCTCCATGCCCTTTGCCTTGATCGTGGCCGCCGCCTCCGGCGTACGCAGGAAATTGATGAGCGCCTTTCCTGCCTCGGTGTCCCTGGCGCTGGTCATGATGGCCGCCGAAAAGACGATGGTGTCTTGGAGATCACCCGGCAACGGGCCGACGATTTCGATGCCAGGGACCGGAACAAACACCTGAAGTTGGTCCACGGCGATCTCGGCATCGCCATTGGCAACCAGAAGGCCGCCCTCACCGGGTTTTTTTGGGAAGGTCGTCTTGGGTTTCATCGCCTCGGCGATGCCAAGGCGGTCGAGTACCTTGGTGAAGTGGATGCTGCTCGCGCTGCCGAGCGCCGGATCGGTATAGGTAATCGACTTTGCGGCGAGCAGCGCCCGCTTCAAGGCCTCGGGCGAGGAGATGTCGGGCTTTGCCGCGCCCTTGCGAACGGCCAGGCCGACGCCGGAGCTCGCGATGACAGCACCGGTGCCCGCCACCACCTTGCCGTCCTTCGCCAGGCTCTCGATCGCCGGCGGGGTGACGATCACAAGATCGCCGGTTTCGCCACCCTGGATCCGCTTCACGATGACGCCGACGGTGGCGAACGTGATCGCGAGTTTGTGTCCGGTCGCGCGCTCGAACTTTGGCCCGAGGTCTTGCATGACCGTCCGCGTCGCGGCAGCGCTCAGCACTTTTAGTTCAGCGGCCTCCGCCGGGATGCCGACCGTAAGCAGACACAAAAATCCGATATTTGACACTGCGACAAGTGATCGTAGCTTCACTGCACTCTCCTCAGAAAGGGCCAGCCGTCGGGCCGAAAGTTTGCGCTCAAGGGCGGCGTTAGCAGGGCGGAGCGAATTGCGAGGAGCGAAAACGATGGGTCCGAGGCCGACATGCTGAACTTCACCGACCACTCCCCTCCCGACTCCGCCCATACGTTACGCCGGTGAGGGTGTCGAGGCAATTCCGCGTCGCCGAGTATCCACCTCCGATTTGACATCGGCGCAGTTGCCGAGATAACGTTAATCTCCCCACCCATAGAAAAAGGAGGCATGTCATGGCAGCAAAACGCGTTTGCGCCGATTGCAGGCTCTATCCCAGCGAGAAGAACTGCTCTCTCTACATCGCGGGCACCGAGGAAGAGGTATTTGAAGTGGCGCTTCACCACGCCATTACAAGCCACGGCCACAAAGATACGCCGCAGTTTCGGAAGGACCTGCGTTCCTTCCTGAAGGAAGAGTCCCGAGCAAAGTAACGGCGCCGGCGCGGTGTTTTTGACATCGCGCTCGCCAGGGGTTTTGAGAAGAGCGCCTAACGTGGCGCTCCAGCCGCGCAAAACGCTCTGGCATCTTGCGCGGCTGAGCTTGTGCGATCAATCCTGCCGTACGTCAAGGCTTGGATTGGATGGGCCCCGGAGCACTGGCCTCACGTAGCGCGAATCCTTCCATTGAGATCGTGTACTCGTTGGCCTGGGAGAGGTAACGGATACAGGACTGGGTGGGATAGTAGCCCTTCACACCGACGGCTGGCGGCGACTTAAGCGGGAAGCACGCAGAGGCCTGGCTCAGCAAGTAATCTCGCGTCACCATCTCCTCATAGAAAGTGACGCGGCCGTCATAGACGCCGTAGATCCAGGTTCGCGTGAACTTCTTGCCGCTGAATTCGGGGCTCGTCAGGTCAATCAAGTGATTGCCCATTGCGGGCGCCACCGCACCCACGCTCTTGTAGTCGGGATGCACGTAATTTGACGGCAGCGGAGCCATCGCGAGCTTGAACTGGTCGCAGCGGACAAATTCGGGGCCGCATGGCCCCGTTGCTACAGCGAAGACTTTCTCGATCGGTTCGATATAAAAGTGGACGTCGAAGTGCGGGAGGTCATATACCTTGGGAGGGATATGTCCGTGCGGGTTCCAGTTGAGACCCACCCATTTGAACGGGATCTCCGAACGCCGAGCCGCCTCGCTGGGCAGTGGGATCACCCATTCGTGGGTACCGAAGCACTCTTTCTCCAAGTCGATCTTCCCGTCCTTGTTCTGGTCGAAGCAGTGATGCCCGTCAGAACTTTCGGTGGGAAGGCCGTCCAAAGCGCTCGCCGGAAATACGATGCCGATTACTTTGGGTGCTCCGTCCTTGTCAAACTCGGCGTAGCTGGACACCGTCCCTTTACCCACGCTGGAGCTGGCGCCGAGCGAACGCACGGTTGATACGCCAGCCTGCTTGTTGTCCGAACATCCCAGGATTGCCAATGTGGTCAACAACAAGATCGGAAAATACTTCATGCTTTATCCCCTTTTCACAGAGTTCCGTTAAGTTTTGATTTCGAGGTCGAGGCTCAACTTTCACGCCCACCGGTGCGGGCCGACGGTGTCTCAATTCGGCACGGCGCTCGCCGCGCGTCCGCACATTGTAGGCCTTAATGGCCACCATGATGCCTTCGCAACGATGGCTGATCCGGCGGCGTCCGTATAATAACCCCACTAGCACGGGCCGGATGGGCAAGGCAAGGTGCTGAGTTGAAGAGTCCGGTTCTTGATCATGTTGACGCGGAGTCGATGGAGCGATAGGCTGACCCTGCATTGGATGCGGGGATTTCTGTTCTTCAATACTTCCACACAGAGAACTAACTTAAGGAGGCGTGAATGCGCGAACTAAACAGCACGGCGAGCGGCATGTTGATGATGATCGTTTCAT
>JBGQGU010000403.1:0-3645 GCA_041497655.1 Gammaproteobacteria bacterium | reverse complement strand
TGCGCTGATCGCGGTGCCGTTGCCGGCCAGGATCATGGTGTAGCCGTCGGCTGCCGACTGCAATGCCGCGGTCGCGGAGAGGATCATGCCCGCGCCCGGCCGGTTGTCCACCACGACCTGCCGCCCCATGTTCTCGCTCATTTTCTGCGCGACCACGCGCGCGGTCAGGTCGCCGATGCCGCCCGGGGCGAACGGCAGCAGGAAGCGGATGGGCTTGGACGGATACTCCTGCGCGGCGGCGGCGGCGCATATCATGGCGAGCGCGGCCGCGGCGAACCAGCGACAGGCCGCGCGAACCGGCGTTTTCATCTGTCACCTCCTATTGAGCAATTGATCCGCTACGTCCGCGGGCAGCGACGGCTGGGAGTAGGCGGGAAGTTTGTACATCGCGTTCATCGCGGCGATGTTGTGCGAATGGTCGAAAAGTGGTCTCAAAAACACTCCCTCGCCCCGCGGTAGTGGGGAGAGAGTTGGGGTAAGGGGCAAGGAACCGTCACTTGCCAGGGCACTTCGTCCTCCTCCCCATCGTTTTCCTCTTCTTCCTCGTCTTCCTCCCCCTTCTTCTTTTCCTCCTCTTCCTCCTCTTCGTCCTCGGGATCACCCATGGCGTTCAGTCCAGGGGGCGCAAGCGGGCGCTCGCCGCACGTCAACCCCAGGTACGAAGGCACCTGACCGGGAATAACCGGCGACAGCTCAGTGTTTCCCCCACTATCTATGAGATCGGTCCCCATTTGCACTGATCATCGTAGCCCAATTTAGAAACGGCGTGGGTCGTGAGTTGTGGATCGACCCGCCTCATCAAATTGACCTGTATCAAGTCTTCGGACCGATCCGAACGGTAAACTCCCGCGCGGATTGTTTTTTCGAAGGGCGACGCATGAAATACGGCCGCTTCACGCGGATCCTGCATACGCTGATCGCCGTCGGGATTTTGCTCGAACTCCTGTCAAGTCTCGTAATGAGAATGCCGAGACCGGGACGGGTGCTCACGCCGCTGCAGGCGTTCGGCTACGACGCGCACGCATGGGCCGGCATGGCCGTTTCCGTCGTGCTTGTCCTGCATTGGATTGTTTTCGTGACAGGCCACGCGCACAAGGGCATGGGACACTTCTTTCCGTGGTTTTCCCGGGCGCGGCTGGATGCGGTCCGGAGCGAAGCTCGCGAGTTCCTCAGGCTCAAGGTGGGAAACCCCGAGCAAAACGACAGTCTGTCGGGCGCGATCGAAGGTCTCGGTTTGCTGGTGGCAAGCATCCTCGGCGCAACCGGCGTCGCGCTCTTCTTCGGGATCGCCGAGAATGGCGCCATGAGCGCCGCGATTCGTCCGGTCAGGGGTTTCCACGAATTCTGGGGTCCCGTCCTGTGGACCTATCTCTGCATCCACGCCGGCGCGGCGATGCTGCACCTCGGATTGGGACATCGTTCGATCCTTTCCATCTTCAGATGCTGAGCACATGTAAGCGGCGGCCGGATCGTGGATGGTCCCTCTTCTTCATCCTTCCGCCTAATTCGCCTGCACCCCGGTCTCCTTCACGACTTTCGCCCACTTCGCGACCTCGCTTCTGATCAGCTCGGCGAATTTCACCGAGTCCGTGGCGACCACATCGGTACCGATGCGCGCAAAGCCGTCCCGCATTTCAGGCTGGCTCAGCGCCTCGGTGATCTCTCTGTTCAAGCGGACGATGATGTCCCGCGGAGTGCCGGCCGGGACAACGATGCCGAGCCACAGTACGGCCTCGTAGCCTGGCACGCCTGCCTCCGCTATGGTTGGCACCTCCGGCATCTCGGCCGAGCGGTAGGTGCTGGTGACGCCGAGCGCGCGCAATCTGCCTGCCTTGACATGCGGCAGCACGTTGTTGATACCGGGCACGCTGACCTGTATGTGCCCGGCGATCAGGTCAGTCGTCGCCTGCGCGCTGCCTTTGTACGGCACGTGGTTCATCTTGATCCCCGCCATGGAAGCAAAGAGCGCCGCGAACAGGTGCTGCGCGCTGCCGTTGCCGGACGAGGCGTAGTCGATCGCGCCCGGCCTCGACTTCGCCAGCGCAACGAGCTGCTTCACGTCCCGCGCGGGAATCGACGGATGCACGACCAGCACATTGGGCGCGGCGGCAATCTGCATGACCGGAGCGAGATCCTTGAGGATGTCGTAATTCAGCTTTTTGTACAGGCTTGCGCTGATGGTATGCGTATTGGAGACCATGAGCAGCGTATAGCCGTCCGGCGGCGATTTCGCCACCGCTTCCGCGCCAATGCCTCCTCCAGCGCCGGGCCGGTTGTCGGTGATGACCTGCTGCCCCAGCGTTTTCGCAAGCTCCTGGCCGATCATGCGCGCCGGCACGTCCGCCGCCCCGCCGGGCGAAAATGGGATGACGAAACGGATCGGCTTCACGGGATACGCCTGCCCGTGGCCGGGCCCGGCCATCGCAAGCATGGCGACGGCACATAGCACCAGACCGGCGTGCCGGGGTTGAAATCTATCCATCGCATCCTCCTCGCAACATTCTAGGGGACAGACCACTAAGATTCGGATTATTTCCCCGCGGGCACGACGGCGATCACGTCCATCTCCACCGCCATGCCGGGACGGGCAAGCTGGCTGATGACGAGGAAGGTATGCACCGGCAGCGGCCACCCTTGAACGCCTCAGCCCTGCACCTGTTCATTGCGTCGCGGTCCTTGATGTCCACGACGTAGGTTACGAGCTTCACGACGTCCACCATCTTCCCGCCGTGCGCGGCGAGCAGCCTGCCGATTTTTTCGTACGCGTATCAGCCCCTTGCCGTCCCTAGCTGTCTGTCCCCTAGCAGCCTGTCGGACTTAGGCAACCGACAGGCTGCTAACAGCAAGACCGCCTGCGGATTTCGAATGAGACCCGGCATTGCGATCCCGCTTCGCCTACAATGAGCACGCGAGCTGCTTGGTAATGAAATTTTCACGACTGTTCCATCCTTTTTCGTGCAGGTGGTCTTGCATGAGGAGTTTGTCGGCCCTAAGTCCGACAAACTCCTAAGGCTCGCGGATTCAGACCGGGTCCTGGTACTCCGCTTCCTGGAGCTTCGCCTGGGCCGCGGCGAGGCGTGCGATCGGGACCCGCGGGCCGGAGCACGACACGTAGTCGATGCCGATCTGATGGCAGAAATGGATCGAGCGGGGATCGCCGCCGTGCTCGCCGCAGATCCCGAGCTTCAGGTCCGGCCGGCTCTTGCGGCCATCTTCGACCGCCATCTTCATGAGCTGGCCGACGCCCTTGATGTCCAGCACCTCGAACGGGTTGTCCTGCAGGATGCCCGTCTCATTATAGGCCGGCAGGAACTTGTTCTCCGCGTCCTCGCGGCTGAACGAGAACGTCGCCTGCGTGAGGTCGTTGGTGCCGAAGGAGAAGAACTCGGCGGTCTCCGCCATGCGGCCCGCGCGCACGCAGGCGCGCACCACCTCCAGCATGGAGCCGAACTTGAACTGCACGTCGATGCCGTGGGTAAGCTCGACCACCTTGTGGATACGCTCGACGTGGCCGTGGATGCGCTTGAGCTCCTCCACCGTGGCGACCTGCGGCACCATGATCTCGGGATAGATCCGGACGCCTTCCCTCGCGCACAGGGCGGCCGCTTCCAGGATCGCCTGGATCTGCATCGAGTAGATTTCCGG
>JBGQGU010000402.1:0-3671 GCA_041497655.1 Gammaproteobacteria bacterium | reverse complement strand
TTTTCTCATCGCCGCGCTCGACCGCATCGGGACGCTGCCGGCGATCATCGCGCTTTTCCTATATTCGCTGCTGCCCATCGTCCGCAATACGGAATCCGGACTGGCCGGCGTGTCCGGCTCGCTGCGGCAATCGGCGATCGCCTTGGGGCTGACCGACTGGTCACGGCTGCGGCTGATCGAGCTCCCGCTCGCGGCGCGCACGATACTCGCGGGAATCAAGACGGCGGCGGTCATCAACGTGGGCACCGCCACCATCGCCGCTTTTATCGGGGCCGGGGGCTATGGCGAACGCATCGTAGCCGGGCTCGCAGTCAATGATCACGCGTTGCTGCTGGCGGGCGCGGTGCCGGCTGCGGTGATGGCGATCGCGGTCCAGTGGGCCTTTGACATCCTCGAGCGCCGTTTCGTCTGGACAGCGCCGCGCGATCGCCAAGGACGCCGTTCCTGATCCCCCGGCGGGGCAGCGGGTGCCGGGCGCGACCCGGAGAGAGGGGAAGAGGGAGAGTCCCGGACTGAACTAATTTTTGGCCGCCCTGTCAGTGCAATAACGATCGGCTTCGCGTCATCCGGACACGGTGCGGGCGGGTATACTTGCCGTTCGATACGGCCAGCCTGCCGCTCGGCTTGGATAAGAAGAATGTCAGGGACGGGTTTGATGAGCGATCGCGAAGTCGATCAGCAGCTGGTCGAGCGCGCGCAGCGCGGCGACAAGCACGCGTTCGAGCTGCTGGTGAGCAAGTACCAGCGCAAGCTCGCCCGACTGCTGTCGCGCTTCATCCGGGACTCGGCCGAGGTCGAGGACGTGACGCAGGAGGCCTTCATCAAGGCCTACCGGGCGTTGCCGACGTTTCGCGGTGACAGCGCGTTCTATACGTGGCTGTACCGGATCGGCATCAACACCGCCAAGAACTATCTGGTGGCGATGGGGCGGCGGGCGCCGACCACGACGGACATAGACAGCGAGGAGGCCGAGGACTACGAGGGCGGGGACCAGTTGCGCGATCTCAACACCCCGGAGAACGAGCTGATGAGCCGCCAAGTCGCGGAAGCCGTGAACCAAAGCCTCGCCGGGCTGCCTGAGGAACTGAGGACGGCGATCACACTGCGGGAGATCGAAGGGCTGAGCTACGAGGACATAGCCAATATAATGAACTGCCCGATCGGAACGGTCCGGTCGCGTATTTTCCGGGCGCGCGAGGCGATCGCGGCGAAATTGAGGCCGCTGCTGGGCACCCGGAAAGACAGGAGATGGTGAGATGGACAAGATTTCGGAATGGATGGATGGCGAGCTGAGCGGGCACCAGACGCGCGAGCAACTCACTCGCGTCAAGCAGGATGCGGAACTGCATCATTGCTGGAATCTCTTCCATCTCATCGGCGACGTGATGCGCGGCGAGACTGCGCTGTCGCGGGACTTTGAGCAGCGAGTGGCCGCGCGGCTGGCCAGCGAGCCGGCGGTGCTGGCGCCGCGGACCCGCGTGTCCACGCGCTTCGCGACTTATGCCCTGTCCGCCGCGGCCTCCGTGTCCGCGGTAGCGCTAGTCGCGTGGATCGCCTTCTTCATGAACCCCCTTGCCCCCCAGCCCGACCTCGCCCAAGCCCCGACTACCCCGCCACCCGCAGCAGCCCCCTCCGAGCAATTGGCCAGCGTTCCCAGCGATGGCAAGATGAACGAGTACCTGATCGCGCACCAGGAATTCTCGCCGAGCACCGAGATCCAGGGCCTGGCCCCCTACATCCGCGGCGTATCGAGCTCGCACCAGGTCGAGGGACGCTAGTGCCTTTCCAGCCTTGGTGCTATTTGCCGTGCATGATGAGGCTCGTTGCAATTCGCACGGCACCCGGCAGCCGTTCTCGTCAGGTTGGAACGGCTCGAGTGTGAAGACAGCCTGGCCCATCATTCTCCTGGGACTCGTTGCCCCGGCCCTCGCCGCGGAGGATGCCGCGCGGCAGGACGGGCTCGCCTGGCTTACGAAAATGGCGAACGCGTCGCGCCGGCTCAACTATAGCGGCACCTTCGTCTATCAGCATGCCGACCGCATCGAGACCTCGCGCATCGTCCATTTCGTCAATCCCGCGGGAGGCGAATTCGAGAAACTGGAAACGCTCGATGGGCCGGCACGCGAGGTGATCCGCACCAACGACCAGGTCACCTGCTACCTTCCCGACGCCAAAACCGTGCTCATCGAGAAACGCAGCGCGCGCCGTTTCCCGGCGCTGCTCCCCGAGCAGATGAGTGGCGTCGCCGATAACTATGCCGTGAGCGTCACCGGCATGGACCGCGTGGCGGGCTATGATTGCCAGGTGGTCGTGCTCGAGCCGAAGGACAAGTTGCGCTACGGCCACCAGTTCTGCGCCGAGACCCGCTCCGGGTTGCCGCTGCGCGCGCGCACCTTGAGCGAGAAGAACCAGCCGCTGGAATCGTTCGCGTTTACCGAGTTGAAAATAGGCGGCAGCTTCAGCCGCGATCAGGTCAGGTCGCGCTATGCCGCGAAAAGCCGGGACTGGAAGGTCGATCATTCGGCGCTCGTGTTGAGCGATGTGCCGGCCGACACCGGGTGGACGCTGACCCGCCAGCCGGCCGGATTCAGGAAACTGACCGAGCTGAAGCGCTCCATCGCCGGGCGCGCCGTGATGGTGTCCCATATCGTGTATTCAGACGGGGTGGCCGCGGTTTCGGTATTCATCGAGCCGCTGCCCAAGAACCGGCCGGCCCAGAGCCTGTCCCATCAGGGGGCGGTCAACATCTACGTCCGGCCGGTGGCGGACCACATGGTGACGGTGCTCGGCGAAACGCCCGCCGCGACGGTCATGCAGATTGCCAATTCGCTCGAATTCAGGGGTGGACGGGGCAAGTAAGATCCGCAGCGTCTCCGGACGCCGCCATTTACCACAGCAATTCACACTAACCGAGATTGATTATGCTCAAGCGTCTGTTCCTCGCGCTGCTTTTCGCCGCGCCGGTCGCCGCCGCAGCGCAGCTGCCCGACTTCACCGAGCTGGTCGAAAAGCAGGGGCCGGCGGTCGTCAACATCAGCACCACGCAGTCGGTGCGCAATCCGCTCCTGCCGCAAATGCCGAACCTGCAGGAGGACGATCCCTTCTATGAGTTTTTCCGGCGCTTCATCCCCCAGCCGGGCCCGCGCGAATTCCAGTCCCAATCGCTCGGCTCGGGCTTCATCATCAGCCAGGACGGCTATATCCTGACCAATGCCCACGTGGTCGAGGCCGCCGATGAGATCACCGTGAAGCTCACCGACAAGCGCGAGTTCAAGGCCAAGGTCATCGGTGCCGACCGCCGCACCGATATCGCCCTTATCAAGATCGACGCCGGCGGCTTGCCTGCGGTCAGATTCGGAGATCCGACCAAGCTCCGGGTCGGCGAATGGGTGCTGGCGATCGGCTCGCCCTTCGGATTCGAGAACACGGTGACCGCCGGCATCGTCAGCGCCAAGGGGCGCTCGCTGCCGCAGGAGAACTACGTGCCGTTCATCCAGACCGACGTGGCCGTCAATCCCGGCAATTCGGGCGGGCCGCTGTTCAACCTCCGGGGCGAGGTGGTCGGCATCAACTCGCAGATCTACAGCCGCACCGGCGGCTTCATGGGCCTGTCCTTCGCGATACCGATCGATGTCGCCAACGACATCGCCCAGCAGTTGCGCACGACCGGC
>JBGQGU010000401.1:0-3681 GCA_041497655.1 Gammaproteobacteria bacterium | reverse complement strand
ATGCGGGGCAACACCGCGCTGGCGCTCGCTTACGAGATGGAGCCGGAGCCCGAGCTGGAGCTGATAGAGAACATCATCCCGATCGGGCAGCGCCGCACGCTGCTGGAATTGAACGAGAACACCTGCCGCTGGCCGATCGGCGATCCGGCGAGCCCGGAGTTCTTCTTCTGCGGCGGTCCGCCGCTGACCGGCGTGCCCTATTGCCACTATCATTCGCGCGTCGCCTATCAGCCGGCCAACGAGCGACGCCGCGACCGGCGGCCGCCGTTCCGGCAAGGCTGACGCTTTCACGAACCTCTCTGAACTGGTGCCCCGGCGAAATCCGGGGCATTTTCTTGGAAGCACCCGAGGCAATATCGAACGCGTTTTTCGGATTCAATTGTCAAGCCAACGCTCCGCCGCCCGGGGACTTTGTTTTCGAGCGCCCCGGAAAGCCGGTATCCCTGTTTTCCGTCTCCCCCTCGAAACGGAGGGGATGGAGCGCCGGGAGGCGCCAGGGTGCTGCGCTACGGCACCCTTTTGGCCGGGCCTTGCGATCGGCCCGGCCGCGCACCCACGGCGATATCCCCGTTACCGAGGATCGCCGCTTTCGGGGTGCGCGCGGCCAATGACGTAGGCCGCTGCGCCTCCCGGGGCTCCACCGCGACGCCATTGTCGGGCGCCGCGCCTTGCTCCGTCATCCTGCGTCGCGATCGACGACGCCCTCGATGAGCGAGGCTGCGGACAAGATAAGTGCGGTTTGGCGGGCGGGGATACGAAATTTATTCGTGAATGATTTCAAGCCCCGCACGCGGGGATAAGCAATTTGGACATCGCCGCATGTGTCCCGGACAAGCGGCCATTCGTGCGTGAAAATAAATGCGCCCGGACGGAGGATTTACGAGAGTCCGCTTTACACTGAAAGCAGACAAGTCATTGCATCGCAGCGAAATGACGCGATGTGCCAAAACCGGCCGTGAGCAGTTGCAGCACATGCCGTGTGCGGAAAGGCAGAGTTATTCGATCACCTCGTCGGCCCGCAACAAAAGCGACGTAGGAATGGATATCCCCAGCGCGTGAGCAGTTCGCAGGTTGAGCACAGTCTCGAATTTCGTCGGCCGTTCGATCGGCAGTTCACCCGGATTGGCGCCACGCAGGACTTTGCCAGCAAGGACACCGGTCAGCCGATGCAAGCTGAGTAGATTTGGCCCATAAGCCAATAAACCTCCGGCCCGCGCGAAATCGGGGAAAAGGGTAATGGCCGGAAAGCGGTAGCGAAGAGCAAGTTCGGCAAGCACCTGCACGTTTGGCGCAATGAGCGGTGATGACAGCATCACCATGGCGCCCGCACCGCGCTGGCTCGCCATAAAGAAGGCTGTGTCGAAATCGGACGGACGTTGTACCTCTAGAACATCCAATTCGACATTCAGCTTTTCCGCCGCCTTCTTAACCGACTCCATTTGTACGGTTCCAGTGGTCAGATCCCACAGTGCCGCAACACGCGAGATCTTTCGGTTGCTCTCAACCAGCATCTCCATGCACTTCGCCGTGAAGTCTGGAAAGTCGAGAAATACACCGGTGATGTTGCCGCCTGGACGCGCGAGACTAGCAATCACACCACTGGCGACTGGGTCAGTTTCCAAGTCGAGTGCGACAATCGGAATGGTGCGCGTGGCCAAATGAGCTGCGTGTAGTACCGCGGGGCCGTTCACTATGAACACATTCACATTTTTCGCTATGACTTCTGCTACCAGCGGCGCGATTTGAGCTGGGTCACCTTCCGCTGTTCGGGCCACAATCTCGACTTGCGCGGGAGCAGCGTAGCCCGAAACCCGCAAGCCGCTCAGGATAGCCTCTATACGAAGAGCTGCCGCCGCTTTGGAGCCCGCGTAGACGAAACCGATTCTTGGGACTTCCGGCGTCTGCTGCCCGTGCGCGGCAAGCGGCCACACGACGGCCGCGGCGCCGAGAAGTGCGATGAATTTCCGCCGCCTCATGGGACTTCCCTTCCTCCGCAGACCTCAGTCTGGACTGAGGCTATCACATTCGGACGCGGCGCCGATTGTGCATCACAGCAAAAATTGGCGGCCAATGGTCGCGGTAGGGACGAGGATTGCTCCTCGCCCCCCGCACAGATCCCGGCGTGCGCTGCTAACGCACCGGGCTCTTCCCTCGGGTCGACCGTCGGCAGCACACGGTTTGAAACCGTCTGCGGTCCGGCGTACAGCCGCCAATCGGATCGACGTGGCAACTCGGCTCAGTGTCCGAACCACGGCCGTTTGTCGACTGTTTCCCTTGGGTGAGGCCCTTCCCTCCACGACCTCCGCTGGAAGTTGCCTTCCTTTGTTCGGCCGCTTCGTCGGTACTATAGCCTCATCCGACTTCTCATCCACGTGCACGCCCGGCGTGCGGCTTATGCCTTCCCGAGCCGTCCCGGCAAATAGGTCCGGGCATAGATGAGACCTCCCAGGTTCCGCGCAAAGAACGTCTCCACGTGCACAAGGTCTCCGACTGCGCGAGGTTCTTCTCATGCAAGCCATTTGCCATGAGACGATGTTGCCTTCTCTTCAAGCGAACGAGATCGACACCTCGGAATTGGACCCGTTTCGCAGCTCAATACTTGGCCCGCGGTCTCCCCTGTGAACGCTTCACGTCGGCCCTCACGGGACGCCGCGCATCACTCGGGGTCGGGGCGGTTGGCTATTCCTTACCCCGTGAAGGACTTGCACCTCCTATTCTTTGCCAGCTTGTCCTGGCGCACTCGCAGATGGGTCAATCGCGACCGACTCCTTCAGCGCCAACGCCTCCCGATGTCCGCTATTCCCCCGAAAGCGGAAGCAAAATCAGAGTATTCGTATCTGCCGCGATGCACCCTTGCGGGTTGAATCGGGGGCAATGTTGCTCGTGGATTTTGGCGCAGATTGGATCAGAGCACTTGTCGGCC
The DNA here is from genome assembly GCA_041497655.1 of Gammaproteobacteria bacterium. Taxonomy (GTDB): domain Bacteria; phylum Pseudomonadota; class Gammaproteobacteria; order Burkholderiales; family SG8-41; genus SG8-41. Next base: position 758 of record JBGQGU010000401.1, on the reverse strand, counting down.
AGCATAACGCGTGGGGCGACGCGCTATGGCGCGAAGCGCCGATCCGGGACCCAGGATCAATGTGCTTCGCGATTTTTGCGCTGGGTCCCGGGTCTCGTTCCGATTCGCTTCACTCGCCCGGGACACGAGGCTGCCTGTGCGGCGTCACGGCAGCCTCGATAATCACGCCGCCGAGCGGCCGAAGCGATCGTCCAGCGCATAGCCCGCGCCGCGCACCGTGCGGATCGGGTCGGCCTCGGGGCCGCGGTTGAGCGCCTTGCGCAGCCGGCCGACATGGACGTCAACCGTGCGCTCGTCGATGTAGACCTCCGAACCCCAAACGCCGTCGAGCAATTGCTCGCGCGAGAACACGCGGCCCGGTCGCTCCATCAGGAATTCGAGCAGACGGTATTCGGTCGGCCCGAGCTCGATCTCGCGGCCGGCGCGCAACACCCGCTTTTTCTCGCGATCGAGCTCGATATCGCCGAAACTGAGCACATCGGCCACACGCTCCGGGCTGGCGCGGCGCAACAGCGCGCGCACCCGAGCGATCAGTTCGGGCACCGAGAACGGCTTGACGATATAGTCGTCGGCGCCGGTCGCCAATCCTCGGATGCGTTCGCTTTCCTCGCCGCGCGCGGTCAGCATGATGATCGGCAGCGCCTTGGTCTCCGGCCGCGCCCGCAAGCGCCGGCATAGCTCGATCCCGGACAGGCCCGGCAACATCCAGTCGAGCACCACGAGGTCGGGAGCGGCCTCGCGCAGCCTGGTATCGGCTT
>JBGQGU010000400.1:0-3684 GCA_041497655.1 Gammaproteobacteria bacterium | reverse complement strand
CACCATGTGGCTGACGCTCGCCACCTTCGTCGGCTACGCCATCATCTACACCGTGGTTCTCAAGCCGATGACGCCGCAGAACATCGTGATCGGCGGCGCTTCCGGCGCGATGCCGCCGGTGCTGGGCTGGACCGCGGTCACCGGCGAGATCGCGGCCGACGCGCTGCTGCTGTTCCTCATCATCTTCGCCTGGACGCCGCCGCATTTCTGGGCGCTTGCACTCTACCGTAAGCACGACTATGCCAGGGCCGGCGTGCCGATGCTGCCGGTGACGCACGGGGACCGGTTCACGCGCCTGCATGTATTGCTCTATACCGTGATCCTGACCGCGGTGACGCTCATGCCATTCGTCACCCGCATGAGCGGTGCGCTCTACCTTGCCGCGGCACTGGCGCTGGACGCCGTGTTCCTGTGGTACGCGGTGCGGATCTACACCGACTATAGCGACCGCCTCGCGCAGCAGACCTTCCGCTACTCCATCGTCTATCTCACGCTACTCTTCGCGGCGCTCCTGCTCGATCACTATTTCCGCGTCCCGTTGTAACGGCGGGAGCCGCGTGCCGCGCGTGAAGATCGTGGGAGTTTGTCGGACTTGAGGCCGACAGACTCCTGATGTGAAACCGCCCGCACGATAACGGAAGTCCATGACAGTGAAAACCTCATTTCCAGCCTGCGCGCGTGCCCATCTGAGGCCAATATGGGTCGTTAACCTGGGTTTCATTAAAAATTCGCGGGCGGTTTTGCTGTTAGCAGCCTGTCGGACGCCTAAGTCCAACAGGCTGCTAGTCGCAGCGATACTCTGGGCGCTGGCTGCGATGTTTCTCGGCGGCTGCGGCGACCGGCCGGAGGCCCCCAAGTTCAAGTTGACCGACCTCTCCGGCGTGGATTTCGGCAAGGAGCTCAACCTGACCGACCACAATGGCAAGCCGCGCACGCTCGCGGATTTCCGCGGCAGGGTGGTGACGGTGTTCTTCGGCTTCACGCACTGCCCCGACGTTTGTCCCACGACACTCGCGGAGATGGCGCAGGTGGTGCGCGAGCTTGGCCGTGACGGCGACAGGGTCCAGGTGCTGTTCGTGACGGTGGACCCGGAACGCGACACGCAGCAGGTGCTCAGCCAATACGTGCCGTCGTTCAACCCGGGCTTTCTCGGGCTCTACGGAGATGCCGGGGCGACCGCGCGCGCCGCGAAGGAATTCAAGGTCTACTACCAGAAGCAGCCGGTCAAGGACGGCGGCTACAGCGTGGATCACTCCGCCGGCACTTACATTCTCGACCGCGAGGGCAGGCTGCGGCTCTTTGCCCAGTACGGCGCCGGCGCGCCGGCGATGCTGCACGACATCCGCATCCTGCTGGGCGCCTCCTGACCTGCAGCAGGTTGTTGAAAAGCCCTCTGTGCTTGCCCAAGATGTCATTTCCGCGCAGGCGGGAATCTAGTAACTCGTCGATCCGACTGGCAGCAAGTTTCCTGGGCTCCCGCCTCCGCGGGAGCGACAAAGAATTTCAACGCGTTCGTAAAAAAAGCCCCGGCATCGCCGGGGCTTCTTATGGATGCAGCCGGTGGATTACGCCGCCTGGCGGTCGATGACGCCCTTCATCTTGCCGAGCGCCTTGGCCTCGATCTGCCGGATGCGCTCGGCGGAGACCCCGAACTCGGCGGCAAGATCGTGCAGCGTCGCCGCTTCCTTTTCGGCGAGCCAGCGCGCTTCGATGATGCGGCGGCTGCGCGGGTCGAGACCGTTCAGTGCCCGCTGCAGCCCCTCGCCGCGCAGGCGCGCGGTCTCCTCGTGCTCGAGAATGCGGCCGGGCTCGGCGTCCTCCGCCACCAGATACGAGATCGGCGCGAACGCCACCTCATCATCGTGGCCCGCGGGCTCGAGCGCGATGTCCTTGCCGGTCAGGCGCGTTTCCATCTCGACCACGTCGTCGGGCTTGACGCGGAGCTGCTTGGCGACAGCTTTCACCTCCTCGGTGCCGAGGGTGGCCAGGCTGCGCTTCAAGCCTCTCAAGTTGAAGAAGAGCTTGCGCTGCGCCTTGGTGGTGGCGATTTTCACGATGCGCCAGTTGCGCAGGATGAACTCGTGGATCTCGGCACGGACCCAGTGCACGGCGAACGACACCAGGCGCACTCCGCGCTCGGGGTCGAAGCGCTTCACCGCCTTCATGAGGCCGATATTGCCTTCCTGGATGAGGTCGGCCTGCGGCAGGCCGTAGCCCCGGTAGCCGCGCGAGATCGCGACCACGACTCGCAGGTGCGCGAGCACCAACTCCCGCGCGGCCTCGAGATCCCCCCCGCCGCGGTAGCGCCGGGCAAGCTCCCGCTCTCGCTCCACGGTCAGGAGCGGAAATCTGTTGACGGTCTGGATATAGGTATCCAGGCTGCCGGCAGCCGATGGGACAGGCAAGGCAAAGCTGGTCATTTCACCCCCCTAATTTGCGTAGTTTAGCACTCAAGTATTACGAGTGCCAGAATCGGGAGAAGTTCCTCTTAATCAGTGGCTTAAGGTTAGGATCTTTGGTCAAAACTGGCCTTAAATCAGGGATTTGGAAGACTCCCTGGCCGGCCCTAGCGGGGCTCGATCCTGGCCAGATGCCGGTTGACCGAGAGCCACGAGCCAAACCAGCCGAGCGCTGCGGAGAACGCGAGCAGGCTCCCGCTATCCTCCAGGCCAAGGTGCTGCAGCTCGACCTGGGCGGCATAGAGGCGAGACAGGTCGGCGAGCGCGCCGTTCAACAGCTGGATGCCGACCCAGATGATGGCCCACGCCGCCAGCCCGCCCGCCAGCCCTTGCAGCGCGCCGAAGTAGAGGAAGGGCCGGCGGATGAAGGAATCGGTCGCGCCGATCAGCTTGGAGACCTCGATCTCCTCGCGCCGGGTGAGAATCTGCAGCCGTATGGTGTTGAAGGTCACGGCCACCAGCGCAAACGCGAACAGGGTCGCCAGCAGCCAGACCGCCAGCAAAGCGGCTCTGAGCCCCGCTTCCAGCCGCCGCGCCCATTCGGCATCGAGCTGCACGTGCGTGACCTTGGGCCAGCCGCGCACCTCGTCGCGCAGCTTTTCCAGCGCCTGCGGCGCGGCGTCCCGCGGCAGCACCACGAATGCGTCCGGCAGCGGGTTGTCGGGCAGACTGTCGACGACATCTGCGAGCCCGGTGCTCGCCTTGATCTCCTTCAGGGCTTGATCGCGCGGCACGTAGCGCGCTTCGCGCACGATTGGATGCTGCCGCAGGCGCGTCTCGATCCGCTTGACGTCGGCCGGTCCGGCATCGAGCGCCAGGAACACCGAGAGCTGCGGGTCGGAAGCGAGCGAGCGCGTGAGGCCCTGCAGGTTGACGACCGCCACATAAAGCCCGACGGGAAGCGCGAGCGCGACGCCGATGACGCCCACGTTGAGCAACGTGCCGACCGGCGTGCGCGCGAGGCGCGCGACCGTGGTGACGAAAGCATCGATCTGATGCCAGAGCCAAGTTGTCATGCCGCCACCCTTCCTTCCTTCAATGGGATGAGGCGCGGCTTCAGGCGCGCCGCGAACCCTTCGTCGTGGGTGGCGATCACCACGGTCACGCCGACCTGGTTGAAGGACCGGAACAGCTCGCCGATGCCGGCGGCATAGGCGGTGTCGAGATTTCCGGTCGGCTCGTCAGCGAGAAGGATCGCGGGGCGGTGCACGATGGCGCGCGCGAT
>JBGQGU010000399.1:0-3684 GCA_041497655.1 Gammaproteobacteria bacterium | reverse complement strand
TGCCGCGACGCGCTCGCCCCCTACGGCGCCGATCGCTACCCGCGCTACAAGAAGTGGTGCGACGAATACTTTTTCCTCAAGCACCGTGCGGAACCACGCGGTGTCGGCGGCGTGTTCTTCGATGACCTCAACCAGCCCGATTTTGCGGCGAGCTTCGCGCTCGCCCGAAGTGTGGGAGTCCATTTCCTGCCGGCTTATCTCCCCATCCTCGAGCGCCGCAGGGGGCTCGCCTACGGCGAACGCGAGCGCGCGTTCCAGGCCTATCGCCGCGGCCGCTACGTCGAATTCAATCTGGTGTACGACCGCGGCACGCTCTTCGGGCTGCAGTCCGGCGGCCGCGCCGAGGCGATCCTGATGTCGCTGCCGCCGCGGGTCGAGTGGCGTTACGATTGGAAACCCGAGCCGGGCAGCCCGGAAGAAAAGCTCTACACCGAATTTCTGATCGCGAGAGACTGGGCTGACTGACAATCAGTGTTGAGTGTTGAGTGCTTAGTGTTGAGTTAACCGCGACCCAAAACTCAGCACTCAAAACTCAAAACTCAACACTCGGCGCCGCACTGGCGCCGTTAGAACCAGCTCTTCAGCGACTTCACCCGCGCGAGGATCCTCTGGCTGACGCCTTCGGTGCCCGCCGCGGCGACCTGGTGCTGGCGGGTGAGATGCGGGTTCTGCTTGAACGACTGGTAGCGGATAAGCGCGGTTTGGGCATGCTGCCGCAGCAGGTCCGGATTCACGGGCTTGTTGATGAAACGGAAAATCTGCGCCTGGTTGATGAGCTCGATCACCAGCTCCGAGTCGGAGGCCTCGGTCAGCACGATGGCGAGGATCTCCGGACGTTCCTGCTTGAGCAACTTGAAGGCCGCGACGATCTCCTCGCCCCGGCTCGCGATGTCGGCGACGATGAGCGCGGTCTCGTGGGTCTCGAGCTGGTTCAAGCCCTCGTCGAGGCTCTTCGCGTGGTACACCGGGCAGGCGCCTCCGACCAACTGCGTGACTGCCCGGAAGGTCTCGTCCTGCGCGTCGATCACCAGGACGCCCGCCTCCATCCTGTCGGGCACGATCGGGGGCGTTGCGGCGGTTGCCGCGAGATCGAACGCGATCGCGGCCGCCTCCGCCATGGTTTTCTGGATCTCCTGGTTGTCCCACGGCTTGGAGATGAAACGGAATACCTCCCCGTCGTTGATCGAGCCGACGATCGCCGCGAGGTCGGAGTAGCCGGTCAGCAGCATCCTCACCGTGTTCGGCGCCAGGTCCTTCACCCGGCGCAGCAGCTCCACCCCCGTCATCCCCGGCATGCGCTGGTCGCTCACCACCACGTGGGGCTGGAACTTGCGCACGAACTCGAGCGCCTCCGGGCCATTGGTCGCGGTGAAGACGTGGTAGTTGATCCGGAAGATCGAGCGCAACGCGGTCACGATCCGCTCCTCGTCGTCCACGAACAGAATGCGCGCCTTCCTGCCCGCTGTGGTTTCGACAGGCGATTCCGCCGCCGCGGAGGCGGGGGCGGCGGCCGGCGGCGTGGCGGGCTGGGTCGGCGCATCGGCCCGGGCTTGCTGCAGGTCCGCCAGCATGCGCGCCGCCTGCACCAGCTTGGGGTCATTGCGCTGGGTAGGCTCGTCGGCGAGGGCGCCGGCCGCAGGCTCGCGCCGCGCCTGCCGCAGGCTCGCCTCGACGCCCTTGACGAAGGCGTCGGAGAACTCCTTTGCGGCCTGGAAACGGTCCTCGCGCTTCTTGGCGAGCGCCTTTTGCACCGCCCAGTCGAGCTGCACCGAGATCTTCGGGTTGAAATCCGAGGGATTGGCCGCCCGCTCGTTCAGCGCCTGGCGCATCACCTCGGCGTTGTTGCCGATGAACGGGCGGCGGGCGGCGAGCAGCTCGTAGGCGATGACGCCCACGGAGTAGATGTCGCCGCGCGCGTCGATATCGGTGCCCAGAAACTGCTCGGGCGACATGTAGCCCGGCGAGCCCATGATCTCGCCCACCTGGGTCAGCGTGGAGGAATCGATACGCGCGATGCCGAAATCGGTGAGCTTCAGTCGCCCATCGTCGTTGATCAGGATGTTGGACGGCTTGATGTCACGGTGGACCACGCCCAGCGCGTGCGCGTAGCCGAGCCCGTCGAGCAGCTGGCGAATGAGCTCGCCGATCTCCTTGAGCCCGAAGCGCACCTCGTTCTGAATGTGATGGAACAGTGACTTGCCGTTCACCAGCTCCATCACGATGTAAGCGAGGTCCAGGTCCTCGCCGTAGTCGTAGATCGCGGCGATGCGCGGGTGCGTGAGCCGGCCCACGGCTTGCGCCTCGTGACGGAAGCGCGTCAGCACGTACTGCAAGTCGGCGGGATCGAGCGCGGACTTGGTGATGGTCTTGATCGCTACCGTGCGCCGGATCGCGGGGTCGAAAGCGCGGTAGACGACGCCCATCCCGCCCTGGCCGAGCACGTCCTGAATTTGGTACTTGCCTATGTTGGCGAGGGTGTTCATGGTTCCGGGCCGGGTGACCGCCCCGCGCTCATGCCGCCTCCGGCGCCGCCGGCGGCTGCAACGGTAGCACCACGGTGAAGCGGGTGCCAACTCCGACGGTGGAATCCACGCTGATCCTGCCGCCGTGCTGCTCGACGATCTTGTAGACGATCGAGAGCCCGAGCCCGGTGCCCTTGCCCACCTCCTTGGTGGTGAAGAAGGGGTCGAAGATCTTGGGCAGGACCTCGGGCGGGATGCCCTTGCCATTGTCCGCTACCTCCACCGCGACGTGCCCGGCGCCCTCCCGGCGCGTAGTGAGCTGAATCACGCCCTGCCCTGCCGCCGTCGCCTGGGCCGCGTTGTTGATAAGGTTCAGGAACACCTGGTTGATCTGGGACGGCGAGCAGGTGATCGGCGGGATGTTGCCGTAGTTCTTCTTCACCGCGTGGTGCTTGAGTTCGTGCCGGGCGATCAAGAGGGTACTGTCGAGACCCTCGTTCAGGTTGAAACTCGCCACCTTGCTGCGGTCGAGCCGCGAGAAGTTCTTGAGATTGGTCACGATCTCGGATATCTGCCCGATGCCGTGGAGCCCGTCCTTCGCCAGGGCCTGCAGCTCGTCGAGCGCGTGGTGGGCCCTCAGCTGCGCGATCAGCCGCTCGGTCAGTGCGAACTGCTCCGCCAGCTCCCGGGGACTGGCCGCGCCGGAGCGCAGCAGCTCGAGCAACTTCTCGGTCTCGGCGGCGAGGCGCGTAAGCTCCTGCAGCTTCCCGCTTACCGTGCCGAGGCTGTTCTTGACGTAGGCAAGCGGCGTGTTGATCTCGTGCGCCACCCCGGCCACCATTTGCCCGAGCGACGACATCTTTTCGGACTGGATCAGCTGCGCTTCCGACTCCTTGAGTTGCTTCAGCGCCTCCGATAGCTCCCGGGTGCGCTCGATGACGCGCCGCTCCAGCTCCTCGTTCGCAGCGTTGAGCAGCCGGTAGCTTGCGACGAGGCGCGTTGCGAGGTAGCCGAGCAGGATCAGCAGCGCGCCAGAGTAGGCGACAAGGTAGGAGCTGTAGACCTCCTGGTCGAGGAGCGCGGCCTCCAACTCGCGCGAGAACGCGCTGGTCAAGCTGTCGACGCGCGGGCCGGCGGTCACGAACGCGAGCTTGGTGAACAATTCCTGCTCGCCGGGCTTCGCCTCGAGCAGCTGCTGCACGCGGCCGTCGAGGCGGTTGAG
>JBGQGU010000398.1:0-3685 GCA_041497655.1 Gammaproteobacteria bacterium | reverse complement strand
GCTCCGGGTGGAGGTTGCCTCGTTTCACCCCCAACGCAGTTGCCCACGTCAGGACTCGTCTCTGTGGCCCTGTTCCTCGCCTCGCGGCGGGCGGTGATTAGCCGCCACCCTACCCTATGGAGCCCGGACTTTCCTCTCCGCACGGTACGAACCATCGTAGAGGCTCGCTTCATCCGCGCGCAGCGGCTGTCTGGCCGACTTCCCAGCGCTATTTTACCACTAGCAGCCTGTCGGACTGAGGTGTCCGACAGGCTGCTAACAGCAAAACCGCCCGCAAACTTCGAATGAAACCCAGGGTAATGACCTCGATTGGCTTTCGAAGGGCGCGTGCGTAGGCTAGAAATAAGGTTTTCACTGTCATGGACTCCCGTTATCGTGCGGGCGGTTTTGCATAAGGAGTTTGTCGGACCTACGTCCGACAAACTCCTAGGCAGGTCAATCGACGGCGCGCGGCCGCCGCACGCGTATCGCTTCCATCACGCGCAGGAGGTTATGGTCGCGCACGCCCAGCTCGGTCAGATGCCTGAGGGTACGCGCAAGATATTCGATGTTCGGCCCGCGATCGCCGCAGCAGTTCGCAATGAGTTCGGCGGTCCGCTCGGTTGGCAGCGTTCCCGCATAGCCCGGATGCAGCGGGTTTGCGACGAACGTCAGCACGCGCGCCACGCGGCGCGGGAGCCGCGCGCGCAGAAGCCGCGGATGGTAGACGCCGCGGTGCATTTCGCGTTTCCACAACGCCTCGAGCGATGTGGACACATCGGAGTGAGCGATCCGAAACGCGATGCCGCGGCACGCTCCGCCCCGGTCCAGCCCCAGCACCAAGCCGGGCCGTTCCGGCGTGCCGCGCCAACGACTGGAATAGATGCACAAGGCGCGGTGATAGCCGTAAACCAGCCCCGGTGCCCATTCCACGTAGGGGAATCCGGGGTCCCACATCAGCGAGCCGTAGCCGAAGATCCACAGGTCGCCCGGTGGAATCCCCAACTCGGAAGGACGCGGAGCCGAGGCGTCCGTCATGGCTGCAGTGTCCATCCCGTTCTTAACGAATCAGCGTCCCGATGGATTACACGAGCTTCCACGCCACTTTCTCCCCGGCACGCAACGGTACCAGCCGATCGGCACCAAATGGAACGTCGGCTGGCACCGGCCATGGCTCCTCCGCAAGCGTAATGGTGTCGCCGTTCACTGGCAGACCGTAGAACTGCGCACCGTGCCGGCTCGCGAACGCCTCCAGCCGGTCCAGCGCCCCCGCGGCCGCGAATGCCTCGGCATAGAGCTCGATGCCAGCATGCGCGGTGTAGATCCCGGCGCAGCCGCACTCCGCTTCCTTGGTGTGGCGCGCGTGGGGCGCGCTGTCGGTACCGAGAAAGAATCTGGAGTTGCCGCTCATCGCCGCCCGCATCAGCGCCCGGCGGTGCGTCTCGCGCTTGAGTACCGGCAGGCAGTAATGGTGCGGACGGATGCCCCCGGTGAAGAGGGCATTGCGGCTGAGCAACAGGTGGTGCGCGGTGATGGTCGCGGCCACGCGCGGTGGGGCCGCCATCACGAATTCGGCCGCTTCGCGCGTCGTGATGTGCTCCAGCACCACCTTGAGCCCCGCGTGGCGTTCGATGAGCGGCGCGAGCACTTGCTCGACAAACACGCGCTCCCGGTCGAACACATCCACCGCCGGGTCGGTAACCTCGCCGTGCACCAGCAGCGGCAGGCCGTGCTGTTCCATCGCCTCCAGCGTCCGGCGGCACTTCGCGATGTCGGTCACGCCCGCATCCGAATGAGTGGTGGCGCCCGCCGGGTAGTACTTGACGGCGCGCACCATCCCGTTCGCGCGCGCGGCCGCGATCTCGCCGGGCAGCGTATTGTCGGTGAGATAAAGCGTCATCAGCGGCTCGAAACGCGCCCCCGCCGGCAGCGCGGCCAAGATGCGGCCGCGGTACTCGAGCGCGAGTTTCACGGTCGTAACCGGCGGCTTGAGATTGGGCATCACAATCGCGCGCGCGAAACGGCGGGCCGTATCGGGCAGCACGTCGCGCAGATGCCCGCCGTCGCGCAGATGAAGGTGCCAGTCGTCGGGACGGGTGATCGTGATCGTTCTCATCTCGGCGGAAACACCGCTGGGTAATGCGTTAATCGTGAGTCGTGAATCGTGAATCGAAGGTCGGTGTCTGGCTCAGATCGAATCACGAATCACCAATCACGAATCACGCTTGTTCCGCATCGCAAGCGCCATGCGATAGAGCTCGTTCTTTCTCCCGCCCGTGATCCTCGCGGCGAGATTCACCGCCTGTCTCAGCGGCAGCTCGCCGAGCAGCACTTCAAGCGCCCGCTGTCCGGTATCGTTCACCGCCGGCGCGCCGGCGGCGCCCTCCACGATCAGCACAAACTCCCCTTTGCGTCGCATCGGGTCGGCGGCAAGCCAGTCAGCCGCCTCGGCCAGCGTGCACGCGTGCACCGACTCGAACAGCTTGGTGAGCTCGCGTGCGAGCACGATGCGTCGCTTCTCGCCGAGCACCGCGCGCAGGTCGGACACGCATTCCTCCACGCGGTGGGGCGCTTCATAGAACACCAGGGTGAACGGCAGTTGCGCTAACCCGGCCAGCGCGCGGCGCCGGGCAGCGGCGCGCTCCGGCAAAAAGCCGTAGAAGAGATGGTGGGGTGCGGCGAACCCGGAGGCCGACAGGGCGGCGATCGCCGCGTTGGGGCCGGGCACCGGCGTCACCGGGAAGCCCGCTGCGTGCGCCGCCGCGACCAGCAGCGCACCTGGATCGGAGATCGCCGGGGTGCCGGCGTCGCACGTCAGCGCTACCGACCGCCCGTCACGCAGCAGCGCGAGGATGCTGCCCACGGCACGCTTCTCGTTGTGCTCATGCACCGCGATCAACCGCTTGGCGATGCCATAGTGGGCCAGCAGCCGCCGCGTGACCCGCGTGTCCTCCGCCGCCACCGCGTCGACGCTGCCCAGCGTCTCCAGCGCCCGCTGGCCGAGGTCGGCGAGGTTCCCAATCGGGGTGGCCACTACATATAATGTCGCTCTCCGTTTCCCGCCGGTCCCCCCATGCGCTGCAGCGTGCTCCATCGCTTTCTCGTTGTGCCTCTAACTGCGGCCGTACTATACGGTGGCACCCCGGCATTGGCCAGCGAACCGGTGGGGAGTTCCCCCGCTCCGCCGGTCGCGCTCCCGTCAGCCGCGCCGCTGCCGCCGCCTGCGTCGAATACGCTTCCGCCGTCCGCTCCACAGCGGCCGCTGTCCGCGCCCGCCGTGGCCCCGTCGATTGCGCCACTGCAGCCCCCGTCCGCACCCGTCGCGACCCCGTCGCCCGCGCCGCTGCCGCCGATCGTCCAAGGACCGCACCTCGCGCTGCTGCTGCCGCTCGGCTCGAAGGCGTTTGGCATGCATGCCGAGGCCGTGAGGAACGGCTTTCTCGCCGCCGCGCGGGCGCAGGGCGGCACTGCGTTACCTGTGAACGTCTATTCCGTCGGCGACGATCCGCAGCAGACCGTGGAAACCTACATCAAGGCGCTCGGCCTGGGGGCACGGGTTGTCGTCGGCCCGCTCACTCGCGACGGTGTGACCGCGCTCGCGGAGAGCGCGGTGGTGATGGTGCCCACCCTTGCTCTCAACGTCCCGGAAGGCCGCATTCCGGCCATCCCCGAGTTCTACATGCTGAGCCTGCAAGCCGAGACCGAG
>JBGQGU010000397.1:0-3687 GCA_041497655.1 Gammaproteobacteria bacterium | reverse complement strand
CGGCCCTACGGCACGATCACCAGCGTGCGTTTCATGCCCGGCCTGCCCTACTCGCAGGACGGCAAGAAGTTCCGGGTCGATCGGGACAGCGGAAACATCCACTCCGAGATGAATACTCCTGGAGTCAGGATGGCATACGCGGTGCGCTTGTTCCTGAAGATGGTGCACGAAACAGGACAGATCGGGCGCGTCGCCACGAAACCGACCCAGGCCCAGGAAGACGCCGTCAACGCGGGGATCCTGCGCTGGCTCCTGCAGAGCACGAAATTCGAGCTCAAGCGGCGCTACTCAGTCGACGCCTACGCGGAGCACAGGGCGAACGTCGATGCGATTGTCGCCCTGCTGCCCAAGGACTTCAAAGCCGGCATGGAGAACTGGGGCGGCGAAATTTTCGAGCACATCTCCGATACCAACTTCGGTCTGCTGCTGCACGACATGATGCGGCAGCGCAAGGTCATCGTCTATGCGACAGACCTCGACGGCGACCGCTTGACCGACCTCATGGCGGATGCTCCGGAAGTCTTGCGCAACTGGGGACAAATCGTGCTCGACCATGTCAAGGCCGGCGCGGACATGAAGAAGGTCTGGAGCGAGATGGGCTTCACCATGAAGAGCGGCCACGACATGACGAGCGTCATGTACCGCATGCAGGGCGAGCCGATCTTCGAACAGACGCTGGGTTCTGCCGACGCGATGCTCCTGCGCCTGCTGGCCGGGGATGAGACGGTCGGCGGCGAGAAGCAGCCCTACGATCCGAGGATCCACTTCGTCCTGATCAACGAGGCTTACAAGGCGGCAAATCCGGGCCATAAGGAACTCGCTCGCTGGCTGGACACACAGCTCGAGACCTTCGACAAGATCTATGGCGGCAAGCGGCCCCGCTACATCGAGGGCTACAACAAGCTGAAGGAAGCGATCAAGCCCTGGAGTAAGTAGGCGCTTCTCCGCGCCGTGACTGTGCGGCGCATCGCGGGGACGCGATCGACGCCGAGCTCATGCGCCGGGTGAAGTGAAAGAGCGGGTCGGCTGGCTGCAAACCCGAGCCGCCGGGGATCGCGGCGCGAGCAGCGCCCCCAATAGTTAAAGCCCACGCGACTGAGAGGTTGCGTGGGCTTTTTTGTTGTAAGCGGGTAGCCGGCGCGGGCTTAGGAAGCGGCCTGAATGTTCGAGGCCTGCTTGCCTTTGGGGCCTTGGGTGACTTCGAACGATACCTTCTGGCCTTCCTTGAGGGTCTTGAAACCGCTCATCTGAATCGCCGAGAAGTGCGCGAACAGGTCCTCGCTGCCGTCGTCCGGCGTGATAAACCCGTAGCCCTTGGCGTCGTTGAACCACTTCACCGTACCGGTTGCCATACACCTACCTCTGCTCGAAATAAGCGGGTGGGGCGCCCGCACGCTGTTTGAGTTTCAAGATCGCGTACGGACCGTACCGGTACAGCGAACAAGCTTGAAGCCAAACACCCATTCGCTTTCTAGGGCATTTGCCCGGGGAAGTCAAGTATAGCCCTAAAATGGACGTTAAATCGCTACTTGAAAAATTCTGGATTATGGTGAAAATACCAATCGGAGCGCGGGATTAACGGCGGTATCCGGCATGGCGATTCGGCAGCGCGAAGACACCGTCCTTGAGGCAAAAAAAGCCAAGGTCAAGGCGCCGCCGATGTTCAAAGTCTTGCTGCTGAACGACGATTACACGCCGATGGATTTTGTGGTTTTGGTGCTGCAGAAATTCTTCGCGCTGAGCCGCGAAAAGGCGACGCAGATCATGCTCAAGGTGCACCGGGACGGCATCGGGGTCTGCGGCGTCTACCCAAGGGATGTCGCCGCGACCAAGGTGGAACAGGTAAAATCGTACTCCAAACAGCACCAACATCCGTTACAGTGTGTGATGGAAGAGATGTGACATGATCGCCCAGGAACTGGAAGTCAGCCTGCACATGGCCTTCATGGAGGCCCGGCAGAAGCGCCACGAGTTCATCACCGTGGAGCACCTGCTGCTCGCGCTCCTCGACAACCCCTCGGCCTCCGAGGTGCTGCGCGCCTGTGCCGCCGATATCGAGGACCTGAGGAAGCAGCTGGCGGAGTTCGTCACCGAGCACACCCCGATCCTGTCGGGCGAGGAGGCGGACACCCAGCCCACGCTCGGCTTCCAGCGGGTGATCCAGCGCGCGATATTGCACGTGCAATCCTCCGGCAAGAAGGAGGTGACTGGCGCCAACGTGCTGGTGGCCATCTTCGGCGAGAAGGACTCCCACGCGGTCTATTTCCTGCACCAGAAGGGCGTCACGCGGCTCGACGTCGTGAACTTCATCGCGCACGGCATCAGCAAGGTGCCGCAGGCCGCCCAGTCGAAGGGCGATCACGAGACCGAGACCGAGCAGGAGGCCGCGCCGGGCGGCGCGCTCGAGAATTTCACGCTCAACCTCAATTCCCTGGCACTGTCCGGCAAGATCGATCCCCTGATCGGGCGCGAGAAGGAGATCGAGCGCGTGATCCAGACGCTGTGCCGCCGGCGCAAGAACAACCCGCTGCTGGTGGGCGAGGCGGGCGTGGGCAAGACGGCGATCGCGGAGGGCCTCGCGCGCCGCATCGTGGAGAGCGACGTGCCCGAAGTGCTCAAGCGCTGCCATGTCTACGCGCTCGACATGGGCGCGCTGCTCGCCGGGACCAAGTATCGCGGCGATTTCGAGCAGCGGCTGAAGGCAGTCCTCAAGCAGTTGGTGGACAACCCCAACGCGATCCTCTTTATCGACGAGATCCATACGCTGATCGGGGCGGGCGCCGCCTCCGGCGGCACGCTCGACGCCTCCAACCTGTTGAAGCCCGCGCTGCAATCCGGGCAGCTGAAGTGCATCGGCGCGACCACCTACCAGGAATACCGCGGAGTATTCGAGAAGGACCATGCGCTGTCGCGCCGCTTCCAGAAGATCGACATCGTCGAGCCCTCGGTGTCCGAGACCATCGCGATATTGAAGGGGCTGAAGTCGCGTTTCGAGGCGCACCACGGCGTGAAGTACATGCCCTCGGCATTGACCGCCGCGGCTGAGCTCTCGGCGCGCTACATCAACGACCGGTATCTGCCGGACAAGGCGATCGATGTGATCGACGAGGCCGGCGCGGCGCAGAAGATCCTGCCCAAGGCCAAGCAGAAACGCATCATCGGCAAGCACGATATCGAGGAGATCGTCGCCAAGATCACGCGCGTGCCGGTGCAGGCGGTGTCGGTGGACGATCGCAACGCGTTGAAAAACCTCGACCGGGATCTCAAGGCCGTGGTGTTCGGCCAGGACCGCGCGATCGACGCGCTCGCCGCGGCGATCAAGATGGCGAGGAGCGGGCTCGGCAACCCGCAGAAGCCGATCGGCAATTTCCTGTTCTCGGGGCCGACCGGCGTGGGCAAGACCGAGGTCGCGCGCCAGCTCGCCTACGTCATGGGTGTGGAGCTGATCCGCTTCGACATGTCGGAGTACATGGAGCGGCATGCCGTGTCGCGGCTGATCGGCGCGCCGCCGGGCTACATCGGTTACGACGAAGCAGGCGGCCTGACCGAGGCGGTACGGCGCCGCCCCTACCGCGTCGTCCTCTTCGACGAGATCGAGAAGGCGCACCCGGAGGTGCTCAACGTCCTGCTGCAGATCATGGAGGACGGGCGCCTCACCGACGGCCACGGCCGCACGGTGAACTTCCG
>JBGQGU010000396.1:0-3724 GCA_041497655.1 Gammaproteobacteria bacterium | reverse complement strand
TCGAACACCGGCTTCATGATGAGGCCGGACTGGTAGACGAACTGGTTCAGGCGGTCGCTGTAGGCGTCGAAATCGGCGATCGGGCGCGTCGCCACGCCGCTCGCCATCGCGGCGCGCGCCACCGCCGGCGCGATCTTCCCGATCAGCCGTGGATCGAAGGGACGCGGGATCAGATATTCCGGCCCGAAGGAAAGATGCCGGTCACCGTAGGCCCTGGCGGTGATGTCCGACTGCTCGGCCTGCGCGAGCTCGGCGATCGATTTCACCGCCGCGAGCTCCATCTCGCGCGTGATCGTGGTCGCGCCGACGTCGAGCGCGCCGCGGAAAATGAAAGGGAAGCACAACACGTTGTTGACCTGGTTCGGGTAGTCGGAGCGGCCGGTCGCGATCACCGCGTCCGGCCTGGCCTTCTTCGCCTCTTCGGGGCGGATCTCCGGCTCGGGATTGGCGAGCGCGAGGATCAGTGGACGCGCCGCCATGCGCTTTACCATCTCCGGCTTCAGCACGCCGCCCGCGGAGAGCCCGAGGAAAATGTCGGCACCGTCAATGACCTCGCTCAGCGTCCGCGCCCGGGTTTCGACAGCGAAGCGCTCCTTCTCGGGGTCCATCTCCTCCTTGCGTCCCTTGTAGACGACGCCCTTGATGTCGGTCACGACGATGTTCGAGCGCGGCAGTCCCATGTCCACCAGGAGGTTGAGGCAGGCGAGCGCCGCCGCGCCGGCGCCGGAAACGACCAGCTTCACCTTCCCGATATCCTTGCCGACCACCGTGAGGCCGTTCAGGACCGCGGCGCCGACGATGATGGCGGTGCCGTGCTGGTCGTCGTGGAACACCGGGATCTTCATGCGGGCCCGCAGCTTGCGCTCCACGATGAAGCACTCGGGTGCCTTGATGTCCTCCAGGTTGATGCCGCCGAAGGTGGGCTCGAGGCTGGCAATGATGTCCACCAGCTTCTCCGGGTCGCGCTCGTCCACCTCGATGTCGAAGACGTCGATGCCGGCGAACTTCTTGAACAGCACGCTCTTGCCTTCCATGACGGGCTTCGCGGCGAGCGGGCCGATCGCGCCCAGTCCCAGCACCGCTGTGCCGTTGGTGATCACCGCCACGAGATTGCCGCGCGCGGTCAGGTTCCGCGCCTGGGCCGGGTCGGCGGCGATCTCCTGGCAGGCAATCGCCACTCCCGGCGTGTAAGCGAGCGCGAGGTCGCGCTGGTTGACGAGGCCCTTGGTGGGAACGATCGAGATCTTGCCGGGAGCCGGCAGCCGATGGTAATCGAGCGCCGCTTTGCGTAGTTGTTCGTCCATGTAGTAGCCCGGAGATAATCGCGCGCGTTGAGCGGCACGTAGTGTCCGTTCGAACGCGCGCAGTTAAACCGTCGCGCCGCTGACGGTTTAACGGAAATTATACGCCGGTCGTCCCGGCGCCCCTTTCCGCGCCGGACCGCGCGGCCTCGGACAGAACGGCGGCCAAGAACTATTCGCGCCCGCCGTTATAAAATCCCCCGTCATGGCCGACATTGCCTACCCGCCGCGCACCGAACTCTATCCCGAGATCGAGCCCTACAGCGCGGGGACCCTGAAGCTGGACAGCGTGCACGCGATGTACTGGGAGCAGTCGGGAAACCCGGAAGGCGCGCCGGTGCTGTTCCTGCACGGCGGCCCCGGCGCGGGCGCATCACCCGCGCACCGGCGCTTCTTCGATCCCGTGCATTACCGCATCGTCATCTTCGACCAGCGCGGAGCGGGACGCTCGACGCCGCTGGGGGAGCTGCGCGACAACACCACTTTGCATCTCGTGGCCGACATCGAGCGGCTGCGCGAACATCTCGGGATCGAGCGCTGGCTCGTGTTCGGCGGCTCGTGGGGCAGCACGCTCGCGCTGGCCTACGGCGAAGCGCACCCTGAGCGCTGTGCGGGCTTCATACTGCGCGGCGTGTTCCTGTGCCGCAGGAGCGAGATCGAGTGGTTTCTCTACGGCCTGCGCACGCTGTTCCCGGAGGCGTGGCGGACCTTCGCGGAGGTCATACCCGCCCCCCAGCGCGGCGACCTTCTCGCCGCCTACTACAAGCGCCTGGCCGATCCCGACCCCGCCGTGCACGTGCCGGCGGCTCGCGCCTGGAGCACGTACGAGGGGATATGCTCGACGCTGCTGCCGAGCCCGGAGACGGTGGCGCACTTCGCGGGAGACGTCGTGTCGCTCGGGCTCGCGCGCGTCGAGGCGCACTACTTCAGCCACGGCATCTTCCTGCCGGAGAACTCATTGCTCGGGAACCTGCACCGCGTGCGTCACCTCCCCTGCGTGATCGTGCAGGGACGCTACGATGCGGTGTGCCCGATCGTCACCGCCGACGAAGTGCACCGGGCGTGGCCCGAATCCGAATACATCGTGGTAGCCGATTCCGGCCATTCGGCGTGGGAGCCCGGCGTCAGCGCCCAGCTGGTGCGTGCAACGGAACGGTTCAAGCTGCGGCGGTAAGCAAAAGCGTCCCAGATGGGGCGTCCCAGATGAAGCGTCGCAGATAAGGCGTCTTTGGACGCCGTATCTGTGACGTACTATCTGAGACGCGGTACCTGAGACGCCGTTACGGGATCAGTATCGTCGATCCCGTGGTCTTGCGCGCGGCGAGATCAATCTGGGCCTGCGCCGCCTCGCGCAGCGGATAGGTCTGGTTGATCGCGATCTTGACCTTGCCGCTTTTCACCACCGCGAACAGTTCCCGCGCCCCGCTCAACAGCGCCTCGCGCGACGCAGCGTAGGTGTTGAGCGTCGGGCGCGTGAGGAACAGCGACCCCTTCTGGGCGAGCACCCCGAGATTGAACTGTGTCACCGCACCGGAGGCGTTGCCAAAGCTCGCCATCAAGCCGAGGGGCGCGAGGCAGTCGAGCGAGTCCATGAACGTGTCCTTGCCGATGCCGTCGTAGACCACTGGCACGCCCTTGCCCTTGGTGATCTCTTTCACGCGCTCGACGAACTTCTCGCGCGAGGTCACGATGACATGCTTGCAGCCGGCCTTCTTGGCGAGCGCGGCCTTCTCGTCGCTGCCGACGGTGCCGATCACAGTGGCGCCGAGCGCTTTTGCCCACTGGCACAGGATCTGGCCGACGCCGCCGGCCGCCGCGTGCATGAGAATGGTGTCGCCTTTCTTGACGCGGTAAGTGCGGCGGAGGAGGTACTGGGCGGTGAGACCTTTCAGCATCATCGCGGCGGCCGTCTTGTCATCGATGCCGGCGGGAATCTTCACCAGCCGCTCGGCCGGGCGCAGCAGGACCTCGGCGTAGGCGCCGATCGGGCTGAAATAGGCGACGCGGTCACCAACCTTCAACTCCTTCACCTTGGGACCGACCGCCTCGACTATGCCCGCGCCCTCCGACCCCGGGGTAAACGGGAGTGCTGTCTGATACAAGCCGGTGCGTTGGTAAATGTCCACGAAGTTGAGGCCGACGGCGGTGTTCCGCACCAGCACCTGGCCCTCCCCGGGCGCGCCGACCTGGACCTGCTCCCAGTGCAGTTTCTCGGGGCCGCCGTATTCATAGACTCGCACTGCATGAGGCATGGGAATTCTCCTTGCGTAATCGCCGTGATTGGAGCGCGTGATTAAACCATATTTCCGAAGAAAACGGGGGCCGCCGCGGGCCCCCCTTTTCTTTACTTGATGCTGTATTTCTCGGCGTTCTCGGCGGTTCAGCCCTCGGCTGCTAACGCACGTGCAGCACTCGCGACGCCC
>JBGQGU010000395.1:0-3732 GCA_041497655.1 Gammaproteobacteria bacterium | reverse complement strand
TCGAGAAGACCAGGACGCCCCGGGTCATTCCTTTCGGAACGCCCATGTTCTCCAGGTAGCGCCTGATGTAATAGCTCGAGACGAAAAAGGCGATCGTCGATAAGACAATGCTCAGCATCTGTCGCTTATAGGGGAGCGCGGGCAAGCGTACATCCTAGTCCTGCCTCGCCATGGGGCAACAAGTGCTCTACCTCGTAGCGAAACCCCGGCTCGTTGAGGCTGCGTGGAAGGTGCGGGAAGGAAACACGGCCCCAGCGGACGCGGCGGCAGAGTTTCCAGGGATGAAGCCGTTCATGCCTACTACGTTCCCGGCGATCGTGCCCGGCGTCAGTCGCGTCTGAACAATGCGTCCTGGCCGATGGCGGAAAGGAACGATCACGACGGCGGGACCGTACGGGTAGTAGCCACTGTAGACCCCGCTGCAATCGATTGCCCGTCCGCCCAGGCACGGATCGTAGGCTGCCGGCGCCGCGGCAGCGGATGCATACTGCCTTGCCCGGCGCTCGGCCTCGAGCTGGCGCTCAAGGCTGGCGACTCTCTCGGAAAGTGCCCGGTTGCTCCCTTGGCGAGCGGCTTCGATCGCCTGCATCAGGGCCTTATCCGGTGTGTACACGGAGATCTTCTCCTCGACGATCGCCACCTTTTTCGCAGCATCGGTGGGCGGCTGGCTGGAGTAGTTGGTTACGCCACGCTCATCCACCCACTTATATACCTGCGCGGAAGCGGGCGCCGCGGCGAGGATCGCGACGAGGGCGATCAGCAGTCGGATGGGTGCGTTGAGTCGCATATCTGACAGACACTCCGTCCCTTCCATACTACCAAATTCGCGCGGGTGTTCTGGTAACAAAATGTAACGGGAGAAAGCGGGCAGAAGGCAGAAGGAGGAAGGATGACCTCAAGCCCCGTGATGAGTGATGGGTCACCCAAAGAATGAAGGATGAGGGATGAGGGATGAGGGATGACCCCCGCAGCGCGGGAATCCTGATCAATCGTCACTTGTCATCCGAAACACCGTGAGTCGTGATTCGACCCGGTTTTCGTCACTTCGTCACCTCGTCACTGCGTCACCGAGATTCTGCCCCTTCCGCCTTCATCCTTGTTTCCTCTCGTCACTCCGCGCGTATCGGCATGATCCTTGATCCTGATCAACAATAAATGGGGTTTGTGCAGGATTTCCACCGGACGCAACGTCTGTGTGGCAAGAAGTCACAATAATCACGCACCATTTGCCTTAGACTGAAATTGTTAATCCTTCTTACCGTTCACCCAGGAGTATTGAATATGACCGCAGCCGAAGAGCAGCAGATGCTCAACAGCCTTACCTCGATTTCGCAGGACATCAAGTCGTTATTGGCTCTCGTCAAGGATTTGACGCTGCAGCAGGACACCGCAGATCAAAAGGCCTTATCACAGCTGGTGAACATCGCGCACAAGCGGTAGCGCGGATGACCTGGAACCGGTGACTGGTGACTGGACTCCCCGCTGCGCGGGAGACTCATCACTTGTCACTCACCACTTATCACGCCTTTTCTCGGTCAGGCGCTGAAGCTTCAGCGTCATCAGCGGCCCGAGCAGGGCTCCCGCGCCGAGCGTGCACCACGCAATGCCCCAGGAGTATGCCCCGGCCGCGCCCGGGCCTTGCGCCGTCAGGTCGAGCGTGAGCCCGAACACCCACGGGCTCAGCGCGCCCAGGCCGAAACCGAGGACCGAACGGAGCGATAGCGCGACGCCGATGTATTCGCGGGGCACCACCTCCGTGAGGACCGTCGAGAACACCGCGGAGTCGCCGATCGCGGTGAAGCTGTAGACGACCGCGATCAGGACCACGATCCACATCGCGAATCCGACCAGCCACCCGAAAACGAACGAGCACGCGATGCTCGTGCACGACATGATGAGGATGACGCGCGTGCGCCCGATCCGGTCGGAGAGCGCGCCTCCCGCGAGGCTCGCGGCCACGCTGACGAGGTGGGAAAGGCCGGCGAGCGTGATTCCCGCCATCAACATACCGGAAGAGCCGGCATCTCCCCGCGCCTGCGCCGCCACGACGAGAAAAGCCGGCAGCCAGGCCCACAGCCCGAGGAGCTCCCAGGCGTGCAGCGTGTAGGCGCCCACGGCGAGCTTTGCCGGCTCGTTGCGCCAGAGCGTCTGCGTCGCCGCCATCCAGGATTGAGGGCGAATCGGGCCTGCTGTCACGTTGGGCGTACCGCGGAGCGCCGCCCATCCCAGCACCACCCCGGCGACCGTGGCCGCGGCGGAGAAGAGAAGCGCCGCGCGCCATCCCCACGCCGGGGCCATCAGGCCGCTGCCGAGCAGGCAGATCGCGTAGCCGAGCGAAGCCGCGGCGAGGAAGCAGCCCATGGCCCAGCCGCGCGTCGCCGTACCGTAGCGCAACGCGATGAGCGCGAGCCCCGGGGCATACGAGCCGCCGGCGAAGAGCCCCGCAACGAAGTGAAAGACCAGTGCCGACGTGAAGTCTCCGGCGAAGAACGCGAACAACAAAGCGGACGCGCAGGCGGCAAAGCCCGTCGCCAGGTACGTGTCGCGGGCCCCGATGCGGTCCACGAGCAGCCCGGCGCCGAAGAGCGAGATCAGGTAGCCGAAGTGCCAGGCGCTTTGCACGAGCCCCGTCTCGCCCGAAGACATGCCCCATTCGGGCTGAACCAGGGGAATGACGGCCGCGTACGCAGTGAAAATGAGCGAGAAACAGGCACGGCTCGCGCACATGAGGAGGAGCCATCGTGCGTCGCTCATGCGGTCATGCTGCACCGCGTAGCGCGATGGCGCAACCGATAGCCGCCGTGGACAGACCACTACTGGCGCAGCGGCTCCAGCGGCATCTTCTCGCCTCCCGGCAGCGGCGTGCGGTCGACGTTGAGGCACATCGACACCAGCACGTAGAACCCGTTCACCGAGATGAGGTCCACGACGCCGCGCTCGCCGAACCTGTCCAGCGCGGCCCGGTAAGTTGCGTCGCAGACGCGCTGGGTCTCGTGCAGCTCGCGCGAGAAGTCGTAGACAATCGCTTCGTCCGCTGACATCTTCGCCGGGCGGCGGACCTGCGCGATGGCTTCTGCGATGGCGGGATCGAGCCCGGCTTCCATGGCGACCTTGTGATGCGCGTACCACTCGTACTGCGATGTCCACTTGCGGGCCGTGATCAGTATGGCCATCTCGTTGAGCCTGGAAGGCAGCGAGCTGCGGAAACGGATCTCCGCGCCGAGCTGCTGGATGATGTTGCCCATCCCCGGGCTGCGCAGCCAGACGTTGAACGGGCCGCCCAGCGGGCCCGGCTTGGAGGCGGCGGAGCTCTTCATGGCGGCGCGCGGCCCCGAGCGGATGGAATCCGCGAGCACGCGCTGCTCCGGCGTCAGGCTCTCCAGCGGAATCAGCTTGAACCGGCGCCGGTCCTCGGCGTGCGTTTTGGTTTTCGAATCTTTCATGGCGATTCCCGGGTTGGGTAAAGCCCAAACTTAACAGAGAACCTTACCTAAGCACCTGCTGCCTTCTGCCTTACACTTTCGCCCCATCACGCGTTTCGTCAGGGCTCGAGCGCGATGCCGGCGCCTTTGATGACCTTGCCGAGGCGGCTCATCTCCGACTTGACCGTGGCCGCGAGCGTTTCCGGCGGGCTGCCGAGCGGCTCCATGCCGGCCGCGAAGAACTTCTCCTTGACGTCGGCGCGCTGCAGGAACGGCACGATCTCCCGGTTGAGGCGGGCGACGACGGCCT
>JBGQGU010000394.1:0-3767 GCA_041497655.1 Gammaproteobacteria bacterium | reverse complement strand
TTGCATGAAGCGCTCCGGCGGGCGCGGACGCGCCGCATGTTCGGACAGATGCTGTCCGACCTGCAAATGACGCAGGCGAAGCTCGCGGATATGGCCACGGCGATAGACGCGGCGGCGCTGCTGATCTACCGCGCAGCCTGGACGCGAGATGTGGCCGGCGGGGCCATCACGCTCCACGCCGCGATGGCCAAGATGTACGCCACGGAGGCGGCCCAGCAGGTCGTCGATGCCGCGGTGCAGATTTTCGGCGGCTTGGGCGTGGTGCGGGGGAACCCGGTGGAGCGGTTGTATCGGGAGGTGCGGGCGCTGCGGATTTACGAAGGCGCGACCGAAGTGCAGAAGCTGATCATCGCGCGCCAGTTGCTCGATGCCGCGGCCACGTCCGGCGGAGGAGCGGCGCAATGAGTGATAGCGCTCACGTCGACACGTTCGCGCGCGACAATCTGCCGCCGCGTGATCAGTGGCCGGAATTCAGCTGCGATTTGCCGGAATTCCGTTTTCCAGCGCAGCTCAACTGCGCGGCCGCGCTGCTCGACGACAAGGTGAAGCTGGGACAAGGAGAGCGAATCGCCGTTCTCACGCCGGACGTGCGCTGGACCTACCGGCAATTGCTGCACCAGGCCAACCAGATCGCGAACGTGCTGGTCGAGGACATGGGGCTCGTTCCGGGCAACCGGGTCTTGCTGCCATCGCCCAATAGCCCCATGCTGGCCGCGTGCATGTTCGCCGTATGGAAGGCCGGCGGCATCCCTGTGCCCACGATGGCGCTGCTGCGCGCGAGGGAACTCGCCCAGGCGGGCCAGAAGGCGCGCATCAGCCACGCCCTGTGCGACCGGCGCCTCGCGGTGGAGCTCGAGGGAGCCCGCGCGAATTGCCCGACGCTTTCCCAAGTCCGGTACTTCCGGGACGACGGTCCCGATTCGGTCGAACACCTGGCGAGCGGCAAATCCCGCGAATTCGCCAACGTGGCGACGGCCGCGGATGACGTCGCGCTGATCGCCTTCACGTCGGGAACGAGTGGCGTCCCCAAAGGGGCGATGCATTGCCATCGCGACTTGCTGGCGATCTGCGAGGGCTTTCCGAAGTACGTCGTTGGACACACGCAGGACGATATCGTCGCCGGAACGCCCTCGATCGCGTTTACCTACGGGCTGGCCGGAGTGTTTCTCGTGCCAATCCGTTACGGCGGCTCGACGGTGCTCATCGAGCGCTACAGCCCCGAGACGCTGCTCGAGACGATAAGCCGCTTCAAGGTCACGGTCTTGTATTCGGTGCCCCTCATCTACCGGTCCATGGCGCCGGCCGCCGGGAACTACGACCTGTCGAGCCTGCGCGCCTGCGTGTCGGCGGGCGAGTACCTGCCTGTGCCCACGCGCGTCGCCTGGGAGCAGGCGACCGGCGTGAGGATCATCGACGGCATCGGCTCGACCGAGCTGGGCCAGATCGTCATCGCTGCCGGGGGCGCCGATATTCGCCCCGGCGCGACCGGCAAAGTGGTCCCCGGTTACCGCGCCACGGTGCTCGATGAGCGGGGCCGCATCGCGCCGCCGGGCACGATCGGGCGCCTCGCGGTCAAGGGCCCCACCGGCTGCCGCTATCTGGCCGATGAGCGGCAAAAGACCTACGTGGTGAACGGCTGGAACATCACGGGCGATGCCTACCTCATGGACCAGGAGGGCTATTTCTACTACCAGGCGCGCGTGGACGACATGATCGTGTCGGCCGGCTACAACATTGCCGGACCGGAAGTCGAGAGCGCGCTGCTCGCGCACCCGGCGGTCGCGGAATGCGGTGTGGTGGGTTGGCCGGACGCTGAACGCGGCCAGATCGTCAAGGCATTCGTCGTGTTGAGGCTGGGCTATCAGCGCGGCGATGACATGGTCGCGGAGCTGCAGGCGCACGTGAAACGCAATATCGCTCCCTACAAGTATCCGCGGGCCGTCGAATTTGTCGATTCGCTGCCGCGCACCTACACCGGAAAATTGCAACGGTTCAAGTTGCGACCGCCGCCGGCACCGCCGAGCGGCGCGAAGAAGGTCGCCGAGATGGCGGGCCGGCCGCGGCGTCCGCGGGCCAAACCCGTGCCGAAGTCGCCGCGCGTGGGCGGTCGCCCATGAAGCGCATCGCGTCGTTGTGGCTCAATGGCCGGCGCCGCGAAGATGCGGTCGCCGACAGCCTGCTGCTGATCGACTACTTGCGTGAGGATTTGGGGCTCACCGGCACCAAGCGCGGCTGCGACGGCGGTGAATGCGGGGCCTGCACGGTGTTAATCGACAATGAGCCGCGGCTCGCCTGCCTGACGCTTGTGGCCTGCTGCGACGGCAGGCGCATCGAGACCATCGAGGCGCTCGCCACGGGTGGGCGCCTGAACCCCCTGCAGCGCGCATTTCATGAAAAGCTCGGGACGCAGTGCGGTTACTGCACCCCCGGGATGATCATGGCCGCCGAGGCGCTTTTGCGCCGCAATCCCGATCCGAGCGATGCCGAGATCCGCGCGGCGCTCTCGGGCAACCTGTGCCGCTGTACCGGCTACGTGAAGATCATCGAGTCGGTCCAGGCAGCCGCGTCCGAGCGATGAGCGATCCGATCCCGCCGTTATCCGGCACGGCGCGCGTCGCGGGTCGCCGCCAGCCGCTGCTCGACGGTATCGAGAAGGTCACCGGCCGGGCGCGCTTCACGGCCGATCTTCCGGCGGCCAACGCCCTGACCGGGGCGATCCTGTCGAGCCCGATGGCCCATGCCGAGATCGTGCGCATCGACACTTCACGCGCGCGCGCGCTGCCCGGCGTGCGCGCCGTCATCACGGGCGAGGACTGCGACGTGCCCTTCGGGATCCTGCCGATAGCGCGCAACGAGTATCCGCTGGCGCGAGACAAGGTGCGTTACTGGGGCGAAGCGGTCGCGGCGGTGGCGGCGGACGACGCGAAGACGGCGCGCGCGGCTCTCGATTCGATAGAGGTCGAGTATCGCCTGCTTCCCGTCTACACCACTGCCGCCGAGGCGCGGGCCGAGGGCGCGGTCCTGCTGCACGGGGACAAGCCCGGAAACATCGAGCGCGAGGTCAGCAACTCGTTCGGAGACGTCGATGCGGGCTTTGCGGCAGCCGACCTGGTGCGCGAGCAGAGCTTTCATTATTCGGAAGTGGCGCACGCGCAGATGGAGCCGGACTGCGCGCTCGCCGACTTCGATCCCGAGAGCGGCCGGCTGACGCTGCAGTCGGTGACCCAGGTTCCTTACTACGTGCACCTGACGGTCGCCGAATGCCTCAAGATGGATCCCGCGTCGATCCGCGTGGTGAAGCCGTTCGTCGGCGGGGGCTTCGGCCACCGCACGGAAACGCTCCCCTTCGAGATCATCGCGGCGCTGCTCGCGCGCGCCGCGGCCGGCACGGTGAAGCTGCAGCTCACCCGCGCGCAGACGTTCACGATCCACCGCGCGCGGCCTGAGACCGACATCCGGCTCAAGATCGGCATGAAGCGCAGCGGCGAAATCACCGCGGTCGACGCCGAGGTCGTGCAGCGCGGCGGCGCCATTGCCGGGTACGGCATCATCACCATCCTCTACGCGGGCGCGCTCATGCACGCGCTGTACCGCCTGCCGGCGGCGAGGTACCGGGGTTATCGCGTCTACACCAACACGCCGCCGTGCGGTCCCATGCGCGGCCACGGCGGAGTCGACATGCGCCACGCGTTTGACGGCCTGCTCGATGCGATGGCCGGGGAGCTGGGGCTGGACGCGTTCGCTGTGCGGCGCGCCAATCTCATCAC
>JBGQGU010000393.1:0-3777 GCA_041497655.1 Gammaproteobacteria bacterium | reverse complement strand
GGTTGCATGCAAGACCTATATCAAGCCGATGGCTGACGATAGCCAACGGAGAACGCACTCATTTCCGACCAGCCCAATAGCCGGGTCTCTGCCGGTGATGGGCGAGCGCGACCACGCGGAGTTCGTCGGCTTTGGTGTAATAGATGATGCTGTAGGGAAAGCGGCGCAATGGAAAGCGCCGCCGGTTTCGCCACCGCGCGCCGAGCTGTGGGTACGCACAAAGAAGCTCTAATGCGCGCTCAAATTCGGCGATGAACGCGAAGCCCAGATCAGCGCCCCCTTCCCGGGCATAGAGGACGGCCCCATCGGTGAGCTCCAGGTCGGCCTCCGGGCCGACCGACGAATTCATTTGATCGACGCGCGGGCGCGGGCGATGGCCTCAGCCGCCGGGACGAGCTTGGCGCGGCCGCTCTCGATTTCCTCGATCCGCCGTTCGACCTCGGCGGCCCACGCTTCCTCGGTCTCGTGGTCCCCGAAGAGGCTGGCGATCAACCGATCCGCCAGTTGCGCCCTCTCTTCGGCGGTGAGCTTCAGCGCCTGGGCCTCGACGATTTCAAGTTGACTCGACATACAAACCTCGTGCTGTTGGCTCCGCAACAATAATACACCCGGCGCCCTTCATCATTCTGGCAGCAGCCTGATTTTGGGGCGAGGGCAAGGCCCGCCTGCAGTCAGACCTGCCTGGGTGTCCCTCCTCGCCTTTGTCAGGTGGATTGGGTAAGTGGGATTACCCAGCCCGAACTCCACCGTGTAAAAACCGGGCAGCAGGCTCGTCCGGAGCGTCCCGATCTCCTTTTGCACGAGATGCCCGCCGTCGTCCACGAGCCAGATATCGGTGGTCTTGGAGGTCGCGACGATCACCAGATCGTAATACACCGGCTTGGCTTTTCTGATCATCAGGTTCTACTCTGACCCCTCAGGTCCGCTTCTGATTTAGCCGCCGATGGACACCGATAACATCAAGAAATCAAAACACTGGAACCACGGATGAACACAGATGTACACAGATAATTCAGACCCAAGGACGTGGTGAGCAGAGGTTTTCATCCGTGTTTATCCGTGTTTATCTGTGGTCGATTCTTGCAGTTGATATTTATCCGCGTTTGTTTCTCTGCGGTTCCTGTCGTTGTTTTGCCACCCGCGCGCGGCGCGCCGGCGCGTACGCCGCCTCGCCGTACGCCTCGAACAAGGCCTGCGTCGCGTCGCAGTGATGGGCAAGGCCCGTGCGTTCCAGCAGCTCGATCGGCCCTTCGGGATAGCCCAGCCCGAGCTTGAGCGTGGTGTCGAGGTCGGCGGCGCTTGCCAGGCCTTCATCGAGGCGCCGCAAGGCAGCGTTGTAGTACGGCCGCACCAGCCGGTCGACGATGCGGCCCGCGAAATCGTTGCACACCGCGACTTGCAGCCCCACGCTCTCGAACAGCTGCCTGGCCGCCGCGACCGCCGGCTCGGGGGTCCGCGGCTGGCGGACGACCTCGACCAGCTTCGAGAGCTCGCCGCCTCCCATGCGAAAACGCGAGAAGCCGAGCACGTTGGAGCCTTCCTCGCCGCGGCTCTCTCCCGTGTGCGCGCCGAGGCATTCCGTCCCGAGCTCGATAAGGATTGCGATCTTGCGCTCGCGATCCTTATATTCACTGAACATTTTTCCGGCGTCGGCGCCGATGATGATTACGATCTCGCCGCTGTCCTGACCACCCGCCGTCAGCGGGTGATCTTCAGGAAACGACCGGCTCTTCCCGGCGCGCACGATTTGGTATGTCATTTTCGTTTCGTTGAACGCGTACGCATTTGAAGAAACCCAAGCTTTACTCCCCTCCTTTTCAAGGAGGGGTGGCCCGCAGGGCCGGGGTGGTTCGAGCGTTCATCTGCCCACCACCCCGTCGCTTCGCGCCACCCCTCCTCCCTTCTGCCTCGCGAACGAGGGAGGAGGGGAGTGGTCTTGTGGCCTGGGCCTCTCATGTTGTTGCAGCCCTGGTTAAGGATGAACGCTCGGCGTTCATCCTCCGAACATGCTGCTGCCCTCGTACTGGTAGAACCCTTCCCCCGTTTTCCTGCCGAGCTTGCCGGCAGAGATCATGCGCTTCACCAGCGCCGGAACCGCCGCGCGTGGATCGTGGGTCGAGGCGTAGAGCGCTTCGGCGACCAGCAGATGCGTGTCGAGCCCGACGAGATCGAGCAGCTCGAGCGGCCCCATCGCGTAGCCGAGACCGGCCTTGACCGCGCGATCGATGTCGGCGGGCGCGGCGACGCCGGCCTCGACCAGCCGGATCGCGTCGTTGTTGAACGGAATCAGGAAGTAGTTGAGGATGAAGCCCGGACTGTCCTGGGTCTTCACCGGCGTCTGGCCCAGCGCCTTGCAGAAATCCCACGCCGCCTGGAATGCCGCGTCGCGGGTCTTCAGCCCCGGCGACATCTCGACCAGCTTCATCAACTGCGCCGGCAGGCAGAAGTGCATGCCGACGAAGCGATCCTCGCGCCCCGAGCCGGCGGCGATCTCGGTGATCGAGAGGGTGGAAGTGTTGGACGCGAAGATGGCATGGGGCGGGCACACCTTGTCGAGCCGCGCGAGCAGCCCGTGCTTCACCTTGAGGTCCTCGAACACGGCCTCGATCACGATGTCGCAGGCGGCGAGCGCCGCGATGTCGGTCGTTCCCGACAGGCCCGAGAGGATTTTTCCGACCTGTTCCTGCGTCAACTTCTTGCGCTCGACCGATTTCGCGAAAAAGCCCTCGGTCTGCTTGCGCGCCCGGGCAAGCGCTTCGGCCCGCGTGTCGTAGACAACCGTCCTGAATCCGGCCCGGGCTGCGACGATGGCGATGCCGGCGCCCATCGTGCCGCTGCCGGCCACGCCTACTGTCTTGATCATCGTCATCTCAGAAATGATAAAAACTTAGCCACGGAATCACACGGAAGGGCACGGAAGCTAAAAACCATATTCACAACAAGCAATTCGGTGTCTTGTCTCGTCCTTGGTTTCAGTTCCGTGTGTTTCCGTGTGATTCCGTGGCCGAGTCCTTATTCTTGATTCCGTGTGATTCCGTGGCTGGCTGGGGGTTGATCTTTTCACTCGACCTTGATGCCGGTTTCCTTGATCACCTTCGCCCAGGCGGTGAACTCGCTCTTGATGAACGCCGTGAATTCCTCGGGCGAACTGCCCACCACCTCCGCGCCGACGCCGACGATGCGCTCCTTCATCGCCGGGGCCGCGAGGGCCTTGGAGAGCGCCTGGTGTATCCGCCTGACGACCGCAGGCGGCGTGCCGGCCGGAACCATCACCCCGTTCCATTCGATCGCCTCGTAGCCGGGGACGCCGGCTTCGGCAACCGTCGGGACATCGGGGAGCGCCGGATTGCGCTGCGCCCGGCTCACCGCCAGGCCGCGCAGCCTGCCGGACTGTATGTGCTGGATCGCGGACGGTATGGTGGCGAAGAGGATCGAAGTCTCGCCGCTCACCAGCGAGATGACCGCGGGGCCGCCGCCCTGGTAGGGGACGTGCGTGAGCTGGGCGCCGCTCATGTACATGAACTTCGCGGTGGCGAGATGGTTCGCGCTGGCGTTGCCGGCGGAGCCGAAGTTGAGCTCTCCCGGGCGCGCCTTGGCGAGCACGATCAGCTGCTTCACCGAGCGCGCCGGCACCGACGGGTGCAGCGACAGCACCATCGTGACGACGGTGACCTGGCTGACCGGCACGAGATCCTTCTCCGAATCGAACGGCATCTTCTTCATGAGGCTCGGATTGGCGCCGAACGTGATGTTGGGCGTGCCCCACGTATGGCCGTC
>JBGQGU010000392.1:0-3780 GCA_041497655.1 Gammaproteobacteria bacterium | reverse complement strand
GCAAGTTCAGCGTCGAGTACGTGGCGGCGGCGGCGCTGCTCGACCGCGGTCTCGCCCTGGAGACCTTTTCCGACGCCATGGTCCAGCGGTTGCAGGCGCGGGAGCTGATGCGCAAGGTGCGGCGCTACGCGATCGCCGATGATAAGCTCTACTCAGGAATAACGGGCTATAACGACCTCGCGGTCGCGACGCCGCGCGGGCGGTTCGAGGCGCGGATCGACCGCGTGCCCGGCTCGCCTGCGTGGCCGATGACGGAGAGGGACCGGGCCGCGAAGTTCATGGATTGCGCCGCGCGCGTGCTCGGCGCGGCAGGCGCCGAGCGCCTGCTCGAGCTCGCCCGGCGCTCCCGCTCGCTGCCCGACATACGCGAGCTCGCGCAGGCGACCGTTCCAATCGGGCAGCCGCGGCAGGAGCGCGCAGACGCGAGGACCGGGACCGGTTTTTCAGCCGTCAGTTGAAACAGCGAAGAGCGCTCAGGGTCAGACCCCATTAAAAACATCTATATTTCATTGGGTTATACACTAAGTCTCCCGGCGCAAATAAATACACGAAATTCGTGTTATATTTTTCCGTCTGAACTCACACCCTATATCGGCCGATGAAAAACATCACCATCACCCTCGACGAAGAGACCGCCCGCCTGGCGCGCGTGCGCGCGGCGAAGCGCAACATGAGCGTGTCGCGCTACATCGGTGAGCTGCTGCGTAAGGACATTCGCCAGACGCGGGAGTATCAGGAAGCCATGCAGCGCTACTTCAGCAGCGGGCTCGTCATCCACCGGCAGCCCGGCGAGCGTCGTGCCACACGCGAAGAGCTGAACGACCGGCAGGCTCTTGGCAAAAATTGAGGACGTGATCCATGAAGAACGTCACCCTCTCACTTGATGAAGAAACCGCTCGCTGGGCGCGCGTGAACGCGGCGAAAAGGAACATAAGTCTCTCGCGGTACGTTGGCGAGCTGCTGTACGAGCATATGCACCACTCACGCGAATACGAGGCGGCGATGCAACGGTACCTTTCGCGAGGCCCTTTCAAGCAGCTTACAGGCCCACCGCAGAGCTACGCCACGCGCGAGGAGCTGCATGAGCGGCCCCATTCGCGTTCCAAGTAAATCTCCTGCCATGGCCGCTTTAACCTTTGTGGACACCAACGTTTTCGTCTACGTCCGCGACCCCAGGGATCCGGAAAAGCAGGCGCGTGCGGAGAACTGGCTTGCCAGCCTGTGGCGCGACCGCTCTGGCCGAACGAGCATGCAAGTGCTGTCCGAGTACTACTACAACGTGACCCACAAGCTGATCCCGCGCGTTGCGCCAGAGGAAGCGTGGGATGACACCGTAACCCTGCTCAAATGGAACCCGCACGCGGTTGATGCCGCGCTGCTCACTCGAGCGCGTGAAATCGAGCAGCGCTGGCGCCTGTCGTGGTGGGACAGCATGGTCGTGGCCGCGGCGCAAGTGCAGGGCTGCGCGCTGCTCCTGACGGAAGACCTGCAAGACGGCGCGGTATACGGCGGCGTGACGGTGCGCAGCCCTTTCACGCTGGATGTCCGCGAACCGGCTCCCGCCTATACGGTCGCGCCGCTGCCCAATCCGCGCCATCGCGGGCGCGGAAGGCCCAGGAAGGCGGGAGCACAGCCCCCCGGAACGGAAGGGGAAATGCGGAAGGCGGAAGTATGAAGGCAGAATGTGAAGAATGGGGTCCGACGCTCAGCTCTTCAGCCGGTACCCGGTCTTGAAGACCCAGAACACTACGATCAGGCAGACCAGGAAAAATCCCAGCGTCGCCGCCAGGCTCACCTCGACGCCGACGTCCGAAGTTCCGTAGAAGCTCCAGCGGAAGCCGCTGATCAAATAGACCACCGGGTTGAAGAGGCTGAAGGTGCGCCACGCGGGCGGAAGCATGTCAATCGAGTAGAAGGCGCCGCCGAGGAAGGTGAGCGGCGTGATGACCAGCATCGGGATGAACTGCAGCTGCTCGAAGCCGTTCGCCCATATGCCGATGATGAAGCCGAACAGGCAGAAGGTCGTCGCGGTGAGGATCAGGAAGGCGATCATCCATGCCGGGTGCACAATCTGGAGCGGCACGAACACGTTCGCAGTCGCGAGGATGATCAGGCCGAGCAAGACCGACTTGGTCGCAGCGGCGCCGACATAGGCGAGGACGATCTCCAGCGCCGACACCGGCGCCGACAGGACCTCGTAGATGGTGCCGGTGAACCTCGGCAGGTAGATGCCGAACGACGCATTGTTGAGACTCTCGGTGAAGATCGACAGCATGATCAGCCCCGGCACGATGAAGGCGCCGTACGGCACGGCGTCCACCTCGCCCATGCGCGAGCCGATCGCGGCCCCGAACACCACGAAATAGAGCGAAGTGGTGATCACCGGCGTCACCAGGCTCTGCCACAACGTGCGCCTGAAGCGCGCCATCTCGAACCTGAAGATGGCGAGGACACCGTGGCGGTTGAAGACGGGCATCATTCCCTCGGTCACGCTGATCGCTCCTTCCCCCCTTGCGGGGGAAGGTTGGGATGGGGGGATGCCTTGGGCTGTGCTTCTGTCCCCCCACCTCGATCCTCCCCCGCAAGGGGGGAGGAGGAGTTCGTTGGCTCGCGCTCGCTGACCAGGCTGACGAAGATATCCTCGAGCGAGCTCTGGGTGGTATTGAGGTCCTTGTAGACTATCCCCAGCTCGCCCATGCGCCGTAGCAGCGACGCGATGTCGACCCGGGACTCGCCCGCGTCGAACGTGTATTCCAGCTCACTGCCCCCATTCTTCAACGCAAGTCGCCAATCGGAGAGGCCGGCGGGAATCTGCGCCAGCGGCTCCTGCAGGTGCAGCGTGAGCTGCTTCTTGCCGAGCTTCTTCATCAGCGCGGTCTTCTCCTCGACCACGATCAGCCTGCCCTTGCTGATCACGCCGATGCGGTCGGCCATCTCCTCGGCCTCGTCGATGTAGTGCGTGGTCAGGATGATGGTAACGCCGCTCGCGCGCAGCCCTCGCACCAGCGCCCACATGTCGCGGCGCAGCTCGACGTCCACGCCGGCCGTCGGCTCGTCGAGGAACAGGATCTCGGGCTCGTGCGCGAGGGCCTTGGCGATCAGCACGCGCCGCTTCATGCCTCCCGACAGGGTCATGATCCTGTCGTGGCGCTTGTCCCACAGCGAGAGGCTCCGCAGCACCCGCTCGAGGTGCGCCGGGTCCGGCGCACGACCGAACAGCCCCCGGCTGAAGCGGATCGTCCCCCACGCGGTCTCGAACATGTCGGTGTGCAGCTCCTGCGGCACCAGGCCGATCTTCGAGCGAGTCACGCGGTAGTCGCGCTGGATGTCGCGGCCGTCGACCAACACGGTCCCCGAAGTCGGCGTGAC
Organism: Gammaproteobacteria bacterium; assembly: GCA_041497655.1. Taxonomy (GTDB): domain Bacteria; phylum Pseudomonadota; class Gammaproteobacteria; order Burkholderiales; family SG8-41; genus SG8-41. The sequence goes on along the minus strand of JBGQGU010000392.1, from coordinate 411 downwards.
GATCCCGCACACGATGCTGATCAGCGTGGTTTTGCCCGCGCCGTTGGGCCCCAACAGCGCGAAGATCTCACCTTTCCGGATCTCGAGGTCGACGTTTTCCAGCGCCCGCAGGCCGGAGGCGTAGGTCTTGCCGAGCTTCGAGATCGAGATCACCGGCGGCATTCTAGAGGGATGAAGGCGGAAGGATGAAGGATGACCCCCGGCGTTCGCCGGGAGACTCATCAATTATCACCTATCACGCATTCATGACTTAGCGCGCCGGCGCTCGCTGTCGCGGATCATCTCGGTCAGGTCCGCGGCCGGACGGATCTCGAAGGGGCCTCCGCGCACGCCGGGGTGCTTCGACATTAACTGGATGGCATGGTTAAGGTCGTTGGCTTCAAGTATCAGGATGCCGCCCAGCTGCTCCTT
>JBGQGU010000391.1:0-3786 GCA_041497655.1 Gammaproteobacteria bacterium | reverse complement strand
CACCCATCCGGACATGCGGCATCTGCCGATCGGGCTCTTCGGCGCCAGCACCGGCGCGGCGGCCGCGCTCAACGCCGCCGCGGATCGGCCTCAACGCGTGGCGGCCGTGGTTTCCCGCGGCGGACGGCCTGATCTGGCCATGGCGGCCCTATCGAGGGTGCGCGCCCCCACGTTGCTCATCGTCGGCGGTCTCGATGGGGTCGTGATCGAGATGAACCGCCGCGCGGCCGCGCAGCTCGCGTGCGAGCACCGTCTCGACATCGTTCCGGGAGCCACGCATCTGTTCGAGGAGCCCGGCAAGCTGGAGGAAGTCGCGCGGCTGGCGCGCACGTGGTTTCAGGAGCATCGTGGCGGGGCCGGCCGCGGCGCGGGCGCGGCGACGGCGGCGCGGTCCCGGCTGCGCGTCTGACAGCGGCCGCTGCCCGCATGGAGATCAGTCTCTTCGCCCTGAACGCCAGCCGCGATTTCGGGCAACGCGTCGCCGGCGAGCTGGGCGCGCCGCTCGCGCGTCACGAGGAGCGGGAGTTCGAGGACGGCGAGCACAAGGCGCGGCCGCTCGAAAGCATCCGGGGCCGCGATGTCTACGTCGTCCACACGCTCTACGCCGACGAACGGCAAAGCGTCAACGACAAGCTGGTGCGCCTGCTCTTCTTCGTGGGCGCCCTCAGGGACGCCTCCGCAGACCGCATCACGGCGGTGGTCCCCTACCTGTGCTACGCGCGCAAGGATCGCAGGAGCAAGCCGCGGGATCCGATCTCGACCCGCTATGTCGCGAGCCTGCTCGAGGCGGTGGGCGCCGACCGCGTCGTCACGCTGGACGTCCACAACCTCGCGGCGTACGAGAACGCCTTTCGCATCCGGGCGGAGCACCTCGAGGCGAGGAACTTGTTCGCGGACTGTTTCGGTCCCATGGTCGGAGCCGAAGACGCGGTGGTGGTCTCTCCGGACATCGGCGGCGTCAAGCGGGCGGAAGCGTTTCGCGAGGCGCTGGAGCGGCGGCTGGGCCGCCCGCTCGGCCGCGCCTTCATGGAGAAGAGCCGCAGCGAGGGCGTGGTCTCGGGCGATACGCTGGTCGGCAATGTGTCCGACCGCACCGTCATCATCATCGACGATCTCATCAGCAGCGGCACCACGCTCGCCCGCGCGGTCGCCGCATGCCACGCGCAAGGCGCGCGCCGCATATTTGCCGCTGCGTCGCACGGATTGTTCACCGTGAAGGCGGGCGAGCTGCTCAGGAATCCGGTCCTCGAGCAACTGGTGGTGACCGACACGGTCCCGCCGTTCCGGCTCGATGCCGCGGCGCTCAAAAAGCTACGGATCGTTTCTGTCGCGCCGCTGTTCGCCGAAGCGATCCGCCGGATTCACGCTGGCGGCTCGCTCGTCGAGCTGATGCAGGGTTGAGCGACCAGCACTATCGCACGATGTTCGGGTAGAGCCGCGCGCTTACTACCACGAGTATCAGGACGAACCGGCGTGTGAGCCCTCGGGTGGAGATCATGCTCATTGGCGGCTCCTGCGGTAATACGCCGCCTTCGCGAGCTCCGTCGTCAGAATATAGGCCGCGACGATGAGCACCGAAGCCAGCATGAGTTGCCAGGACAGCGCCACGAAGCCGAACACGTATGCGAGCGGCCCGGTAAAGGGTAAGGCAAGTGCCGCCGCGCCGACCGCGATCGTGGTCCACAAAAGTAGGCGGCTCGGCATACTGCGAATGGCGGGCCCGTGGGTCCGGAGCACCAGCACTACCGCAAGCTCGGTGAGCAGCGATACGACGAACCATACGGTCTGGAAGGTCGTCTCGTCCGACTCGAATACTTTCAGCAGCAGCACGAACGTCAGCAGGTCGAAGACCGTGCTGATCAGCCCGAACACGATCATGAAGCGCCGCACGTCGTTCACGTTCCAGCGCTGAGCGCTCGCGGTGTGCTCGGCATCCACGTTGTCCGTCGAGATGGCGATCGAGGGCAGGTCCGACAGGAAGTTGTTGAGCAGGATCTGCTTGGCGGCGAGCGGCAGGAACGGCAGCAGCGGCGTCGCGAGCGCCATGCTCACCATGTTGCCGAAATTGGCGCTGGTCGTGATGCTGATGTACTTGAGCGTGTTGGCGAAGGTGGCGCGGCCGTCCTCTACGCCGCGCCGGAGCACGTCGAGGTCATGCTGCAGGAGAATCACGTCGGCGCTTTCGCGCGCGACGTCCACCGCTTTCTCGACTGAAATGCCGACGTCGGCGGCATGGAGCGAGGGCGCATCGTTGATCCCGTCTCCCAGATAGCCGACGGCATGCCCGATCCGCTGCAGCGCCCGGACGATGCGCTCCTTCTGCTGCGGGTCCACCTCGACGAAGAGGTCGGTGCGCTCCGCAAGGTGCCAGAGCGACTCATCCTTGAGCTTGGCGACCTCCTCGCCGGTAAGCATGGCCGCGGGATCGAGGCCGATGGCGGCGGCGACATGCGCGGCGACGTAGCGATTGTCGCCGGTGATCACCTTGACCCGGATACCGAGTGCGGCGAGGTCGCGGATGGTCTTCTGGGCGTCGGCCTTGGGCGGATCGAAGAACAGCAGAAATCCCGCGAACGACATGCCGCGCTCGTCGTCGCGGCCATAGCGCTCCCGGGCTGCGACGCGCTTCGTCGCCACCGCCAGCACGCGGTAGCCCTCGGTGCCTTTCTGCCGGTAGTACGCCTCGAGACGCTCGCGCAGCGCGGCATCCACCGAGCAGGCGGCGAGCACGTTGGCGAAAGCGCCTTTCGTGATGATCAGGTGTTCCGCCGCCTCGTCCTCCCCGGCGACCACGATCGTCAGGCGCTTGCGGATGAAATCGTAGGGGATCTCGTCGATCTTGCCGTGGCCTGCCGTCGCAAGCCCGTCGCGCTCTCCGGCCGCGACGATTGCCGCGTCAAGGGGATTCTCGATCCCGGTCTCGAACGCGGCGTTGAGATACGCGAGCCTGAGCACTTCGGCGGAGGTCCGGGTCTCCGGGTCCACCGCGGCGTCGAGCGCGATCACGCCCTCGGTGAGCGTGCCGGTCTTGTCGGTGCAGAGCACGTCCATGCTGCCGAGGTCCTCGATCGCCTCGAGGCGGCGCACGATCACGCCGCGGCGCGCCATCGCGCGCGCGCCGCGCGCGAGCGTCACGCTCACGATGGCCGGTAGCAACTCGGGCGAGATGCCCACCGCCAAAGCGACGGCGAACAACAGCGATTCGATAATCGGACGATCCAGCACATGATTGACCGCCAGGACAAACACCACCATGACGACCATCACGCGCACGAGGAGATAGCCGAACTGCCGGACGCCGCGCGCAAATTCCGTCTCCGGAGCCCGCTCGTGCAGGCGCGCGGCGACGGCGCCGAAGGCCGTGTCGCGCCCGGTTTTCATGACGAGAACCGTCGCAGTCCCGCTGCGCACGGACGTGCCAAGGAAGACGCAATTGGTGCGGCCGGCGAGGGGCGTGGCGGGCGCTACAACCTCTGGACTTTTCTCCACCGGAAACGATTCGCCGGTCAGGCTCGCCTCGGTGACGAGGAAGTCTTTGGCTTCGAGGACCACACCGTCCGCCGGCACCAGGTTGCCGGCCGAGAGCTGGATGACATCGCCTGGAACGATCGCGCTGGCGGCGACTGTCCGTACCGCACCGTCACGCATCACCTGCACGGTCAAAGCGAGGCGCCGGCGCAGTGCCACGACCGCGGCGCTCGCCCGGTACTCCTGCACGAAGCCGAGCAGGGTGCTGCCCAGCACGATGACAAGGATGATCGACGCATCCACCCAGTCGCGCAGGAT
>JBGQGU010000390.1:0-3827 GCA_041497655.1 Gammaproteobacteria bacterium | reverse complement strand
GCCGGATCCTCGCGGCGCGCGCATTGATCCGCGCGCGAGCCTGCGCGTAAGCCTGAAGGGCGGGGGCGCCACCATTCCGCTGTGCCGCCGCTCGCTCAAGCGGCGCGCGCCCCCGGTGGTTGCGCTCGTCGATGTATCGGGCTCGATGAGCCGCTACACGCGCATGTTTCTGCATTTCCTGCATGCCCTGACCCGGGATTGCGATCGCGTCAGCGCCTTCACGTTCGGCACGCGGCTCTCCAACGTCACGCGGCAACTGCGCCACCGCGACGCGGACACCGCGCTCGCGCAGGTTTCGCGCGCGGTCAAGGACTGGTCGGGTGGCACCCGCATCGGCGCCTGCCTCAGGGAATTCAACTTCAACTGGTCGCGGCGGCTGCACGGCCAGGGCGCGGTGGTGCTGCTGATCTCGGATGGGCTCGACCGCGAAGGCGCCGATGACCTCGCCCGACAGATGGAGCGCCTGCACAAGTCCTGCCGCAGGCTCATCTGGCTCAACCCGTTGCTGCGCTATCGGGAGTTCGAGGCGAAGCCCGCCGGCATCAGGTCCATGCTACCCCACGTGGACGCTTTCCTGCCGGTTCACAACCTGCAAAGTCTCATGGATCTTGGCGATCAGCTATCCGCCATCAGCGGCCAGCGATCAGCCGGAACCGCATCTCGCGTCAAGCTGTTAGCTGAAAGCTGATGGCTGAACGCTAACTAAGGACAACGATATGGAAATGACCGGAGAGCAGTTGATCCCCCTGCCACAGGCGGCGACCTGGGCGGCGCTGAATGATCCCGACGTCCTCAAGGACTGCGTCCCGGGCTGCGAAACGATCACACGCACGGCGGACGATGAATATGAAGTGGTCATGACGGCCAAGGTCGGCCCGGTCAGCGCCAAGTTCAAAGGCAAGATGACGGTGGCCGACGCGGATCCCCCGCGCGCCTATACCCTGCGCTTCGAGGGCCAGGGCGGCGTGGCGGGATTCGCCAGGGGCGAGGCGACCATTTCCCTCATCCCGCAGGGAGCGGATACGCGCCTCGCCTACACGGCCAAGGCCACGGTCGGCGGCAAGCTGGCACAGGTCGGCGCGCGCCTGATCGACGGCGTCGCAAAGCAGCTGGCGCAGAAGTTCTTCGAGTCATTCAACCGCCGTGTGAGCGGCGGTTGAATAATGAAATCACTGAAATTCGTGATTGGAATCAAACACTGGGCCGCGGCACTTGCCGGAACCGCCATCCTGGTCAGCGTGCAAGCCCAGAGCTACCCGTCCAGGCCGATCCGCATGGTGGTGCCGACTTCGCCCGGCGGCGTGACCGACACCGCGGCGAGGGCCGTCGCGCCGCAGCTCGCGGAGGCGCTTGGGCAGCCCATCGTCGTGGACAACCGCGCGGGCGCCGGCGGCATGCTCGGCACCGACACCGTGGCCAAGGCGGCGCCGGACGGCTACACCGTGCTCGCGGTGTTCGACAGCTTCGTCTCCAACCCGCACGTCTTCCGCAGCGCGCCCTACGACGTCGTCCAGGACTTTGCGCCCGTTTCGCTGATGATCCTCGGCCCGCAGCTATTCGTCGTCCACCCCGCCCTCGGCGTCAGGACGTTTGGGGAATTCCTGCCCCTCGCAAAATCGAGGCGGGCGCCGCTCAACTACGCGACGGCGGGCGCGGCCACCTCGAGCCGGCTGTCGGTGGAGTTGTTCAAGATGACGGCGGGTCTCGACGCCACCCTGGTGCACTACAAGGGCGGCGGCCCGGCGCTGAACGATCTGCTCGGCGGTCACGTCGAGGCCATGATCGCCTCGGCCGGACTGGTGCTGCCGCACGTCAAGACCGGCCGGCTGACCGTGCTCGCGGTCACCTCGAAGGGCCGCAGTGCGCTGGTCCCGGGCGTGCCGGCGGTAAGCGAGTTCTTCCCGCAATTCGAGGCGCAGTCGTGGGTCGGAATGCTGGCGCCGGCGCGAACACCGCGCGCGGTCATCCAGCGGCTCAATGCGGAAGTAATCAAGGTGCTGGCGGCCCCCGAGCAGAGGGAGCGCTTCAGCGGCCTCGGCTACGAAATCGTCGGCAGCACGCCGGAGCAGTTCGGCGCATGGATCCGCAACGAGACCGGCAAATGGGGCAAACTCATACGGGAACAAAAGATCACTGCGGAGTGACGGATTAAAAGGTGATTCGTGACCTGGCGGGGTGCGTTGCTGAAACTCCTATCGATTCCCCTCCTGTCCGAGGAGGGGTGCCTGCGTAGCAGGCGGGGTGGTGGAAGATAGAACCAGGGCGTAACCACCCCGGCGCTTCACGCCACCCCTCCTTGAAAAGGAGGGGAGATTCTTAATAATCAGTCACGCAGTTAGGGAGAAACAAGATGTTAAAGATCTGGGGCCGCACGACCTCGATCAACGTGCAGAAGGTGCTCTGGTGCTGTGCGGAGCTCAATCTCAAGTATGAGCGGGTGGACGCCGGGGGCAAGTTTGGCGTGAACAACACGCCCGAGTACCTGGCGATGAACCCCAACGGGCTGGTGCCGACGATCCAGGACGACGGTTTCACGCTGTGGGAGTCCCACGCCATCGTGCGCTATCTCTCGCGCAAGCACGGCAAGGGCACGCTGTGGCCGAACGACGACAAGGTCTGCGCCGACGCCGACCGCTGGATGGAGTGGTACAGCACGACCCTGTGGGGCAGTTTGCGGCCGGTGTTCTGGAACCTGGTGCGGGTCGAGCCCGACAAGCGCGACCTGAAGATCATCGAGGAATCGCGCAAGAAGCTCGCGGAAAACCTCAAGATGGTGGAGAACAATCTCTCCAACCGGCCCTACGTTGCGGGAAATGCATTCACCATGGGCGACATCCCCATGGGCGTCGCGCTGCACCGCTGGTTCCTGCTGCCGATCGAGCGCCCCGCCTACCCCAGGCTCGCGGCGTACTACGAGCGGCTGAAGCAGCGCGCGGGCTTTAAGGCGCACTGCGCCGCGCCACTCTCATGAAAACCGGCGCAAAACGCACCTTCCCCCCTTGCGGGGGAAGGTTGGATGGGGGGACGAGATTGAGCTGCGCGTCTGACCCCCCCACCTCAATCCTCCCCCGCAAGGGGGGAGGAAGCTAATTTGGGCTCCCCACTTTCAACAAAACACTCACGCTAAACCCGAACGGACCTCGAGTGGCACCATGAGCGAACAGCGTTCCTACCGTTATTACGAATTCGTCATGGCGGCGTTCGTCACGGTGCTGATCTGCTCCAACCTGATCGGTCCGGCGAAGATCGCACAGCTCGAGTTGCCCCTGCTCGGCACGTTCGTCCTCGGCGCGGGGGCGCTGTTCTTCCCGATCTCGTACGTTTTCGGGGACATTCTTACCGAGGTTTACGGCTACGACCGCGCGCGCCGCGTGATCTGGGCCGGGTTCGCGGGCTTGGGATTCGCCTCGTTCATGGCGGCGGTTGTGGTCGCGCTGCCGCCCGCGCCGTTCTGGAAGCACCAGGCGGCCTACGAGGTTGCGTTCGGCTCCACCTGGCGCATCGTGGCGGCGTCGATGATCGCCTATTTCTGCGGCGAGTTCGTCAATTCCTACGTGCTGGCGAAGATGAAGATCATGACGGCGGGGAAATGGCTGTGGACGCGTACGATTGGATCCACCGTCGTCGGCGAGGCGGTGGACTCCGCTCTTTTCTATCCCCTCGCCTTCTACGCCAGCGGCATCATCCCCGACGACAAACTGCCGCTGGTGATGCTCGCCCAGTTCGTCGCCAAGGTGAGCGTGGAGGTGGTTTTCACGCCCGTCACCTACAAGGTGGTCGGCTGGCTCAAACGGGCAGAGCGCGAGGACTACTACGACCGGAAGACG
>JBGQGU010000389.1:0-3832 GCA_041497655.1 Gammaproteobacteria bacterium | reverse complement strand
GCATCGCGCGGCACGTCCTGCCGGCCGAGGTAGTGCAGCAGGTGAAAGCTCTCGCGCACGCTCCAGTCGAGCAGGATGAGGGAGAGCTTCGGGCTGTGGCGCGCACTGCGCTTGATGAACTTCACAATACACTCTTCCCCCTCTCCCTGCGTGCGGGGAGAGGTGCGCCGAAACGTGGAGCAGGGGCCCCGGTTTCCGGGGATGTGACCGTGAAGGCGCACATAAGAACGCGGATAGTTGCGGCGCTGCATCCCGCTTCGGGGTCGCATCCAAGCACAATATGCTTGGAACCTGCTCCGCCCTCCGCGGGCGCGGGGTGAGGGGCGCTAGTCAATGGTCACCGGTCACCGCTTTCAGACATTCCCGTAGACGGAGTTCCGGATCATGGTGAAGCCCTTGATCAGCTCGCGCACTCCGGCTTCCAGCGAGACCCGGGGCCGGTAGCCCGTCGCCTCGATCTTGGCGTTGGACACGATGTAATTGCGCTGGTCGGGGTCTCTTCCGATCGGGGCCTCGACGAACGTGAAATCGGGGACCAGCTTCTGGATGATCTGGCACAGCTCCTGCTTCGAGACGTTGGCGTCGGAGAGCCCGACGTTGAAGATCTGGCCGTTCATCTTTTCGTAGTGGTCGATGCCGTGGAGGAACGCGCGCGCGACGTCCCGCACGTGGATGTAGTTGCGCTTGAAGCCGGCCTCGAACAGCACGACGAAGCGGTCGTGCACCGCGCGATAGGTGAAGTCGTTCACCAGCAGGTCGATGCGCATGCGCGGCGACATGCCGAACACGGTGGCGAGGCGGAAGCTGATCGCGTTCGGATGCTGCATCAACTCCTTCTCCACCTTGACCTTCTCGATCGCGTAGTGGGAGATCGGGCGCAGCGGCGAGTCCTCGGTGCAGTGGTGGCTCGCGTCGCCGGCGCCGTAGGCGCTGTTGGTGGTCGGCATGAGGATGCGCTGGTGCTTGCTGGCGTGCTTCAGCATCGTCACGATCGCGTCGTGGTTGATGGTCGTCGCGCCCACCGGGTCGCGCGCGCACAGCGGCGCGCCGACGTAGGCCGCGAGCGGGATCACGATGTCGGCCTTCCCGAGCAGCGGCAGCACGATGCTCTCGATGCGCACGTCGCCGCGCACCACTTCGAACCCTGGGTGGTGGCAAACGTGCGCCAGGCTGTTCTGGTGGTACATGAAGTTGTCGAGCACGGTGACCTTGTGCCCGGCCGCGAGCAGCTCCGGCACCAGGGTGGAGCCCAGATAGCCGGCGCCGCCGGTCACCAGGATTTGATGGCTCATCTCTTGACCTCAGTGAACAGTGAACAGTGAACAGTGAACGGAAAAATCCGATCGACTGGCTGAATGGGGCTCTTCATCATCCACCGTTCACCGTTTACCGTTCGCCAGCCCCGCACCGAGCACGTCCGCCGCTCTCGCGTAGTCCTCGGGCACGCCGATATCGATGAAGCGCCCGGAGCATTCGAGCCCGAACAGGCGCTTGCCGCCAGCCAGCGCATCGGGAAGTATATCTTCCTCCAGCGAGAGCAGCACCGCGGTCTGCCGGTGGCCGCCGTCGAGCAGGCCGCGCTCCATGAGGTATACGCCGCCGTTGGCGGGCTGTCCTTGCTCGCCGGAGCTCTTGAGTGAAAGTATCTTGCCTGCCGGGTCGATTCGTATCCCGGTGTAACGGCCCTGTTGAGGTGAGCGGAACAGGGCGAGCGTTGCATCCGCGCGGTTTGCCACGTGAAACTTTCGCAGCGCCTCGAGCGAAACCTCGAAGAACGTGTCGCCGTTCAGCAGCAGGAACGGGCCCGCCGCGGCGAGCGAGCCGCACGCGAGCAGCAATCCGCCGCCGGTGCCCCGGGGCCGGTCCTCGATCGCGTAGCTGACGGGCACTCCGCGATGGGCCGGACCGAAGCGCGCCGCAACAGCCTCGCTCTTGTAGCCGACCGAGAGGACGAAGCGCGTCACGCCTTGCCGCACCCAGTAATCGAGCAGGTGCTCGAGGAATGGCCGGCCGCCGACCGGCGCCATCGGCTTGGGCAGGTCCGGCACCGCGGCGCGCAGCCGGGTGCCCAGCCCCCCTGCCAATACGATCGCTTCCACTCGCGTGACCCGGCAAAAGGCTAATAGACAGGATTAACAGGATTAACAAGATCCAGAACCAGACTTCCTTCTGGTTTTTGTTTTGATCTAATCCTGTAAATCATGTAAATCCTGTCAATTTTTGGGATCAGTGGGCGGCAGCATCGAGCACTTCGCGCAGCCGCTTGATCTGCGGCGTGAGATCCTGGGGATGGTTGCCGACGAAGAAACCGCGGTCGTGCGCGATGTCGGCGTTGCGGATCTCCCCCACGCGGTCATAGTCGAAATAGCGGATCACGTCGTGCCGCAGGAAATTGCCGCCGGTGATGATGCGGTAGCCGATGTCCGCCTCCTTCAGCGCGTTCATTACTTTGCCGCGATCGATGCGAAGGCCCGGATTGAGGATGATCGTGAAACAGAACCATGAGCTCCTGCCGTTCTCCCGCTGGATGATGAAGCGCTCGTCGCGGGCGAACAGCTTCTGGAACAACGCGGCGTTGCGGCGACGCGCCTCGACCATCGCATCGAGCTTCTTCAGCTGTTCGACGCCGATGGCGCCCGCGATCTCGAGCGGGCGCGCGTTGTAGCCGGGCAGGATGAAGCGGTAGGCCTCGAAGAAATCCTCGTCGCGCCTGTCGTAGATCTTCGAATCCGCCGGCAGGTCGCGCGTCCAGCCGTGCGCCCGCATCGATCTCGCGACGTGATCGATCTCGGTGTTGTCGGTCACCAGCACCCCGCCCTCCATGGTCGAGATGTGATGCGAGAAGAAAGTGCTGAAGGTGCCGATGTCGCCGAAGGTGCCGGCAAGTCTTCCGTTCAGGCTCGCGCCCATCGACTCGCAATTGTCCTCGAACAGGTAGAGCCCGTGGCGGTCGCAGAAGGCCCGGAGCACGTCGAGCGCGCAGGGGTTGCCGAGTATGCTCACCGCCACCACCATGCGGGTGCGCGGCGTGAGCGCCTGCTCGAGCCGCGAGACGTCCATGTTGAGCGTGTCGAGCTCGATGTCCACGAACCTGAGGCGAAGCCCGTATTGCTGCAGCGGGTAGTAGGTGGTCGCCCAGGAGATCGCCGGCACGATCACCTCGTCGCCGCGCTTCAGCGGCCGGTCCTTGAGGTAGGAGAGCGCGGCGACGCCGACGAGATTGGCGGCCGACCCCGAGCCCACCATGAGCGCGTGCCTGACGCCGAACTTCGCGCGGAACGCCTCCTCGAAGCGCTCGACGTGCTCGCCCATGGTGAAGCGCCCGGACTCGATCACCCGCCGCATGGCGGCGATCTCTTCGGGGCCCCAGGAGCTGCTGGCGAGGTCGTAGAACATATGAATCAGTGAGCGGTAAGAGGTCAGCAGTAGGTAATAGGTGGCCGCACCGTCCTGTATCCAGGCGTTCTTCGCTCGCTGCTCACCGATTCATTATCCGCACATGTCGCGGATCACGCGCGAGATGTGCTCGATGTCGGGGTAGTAGAACTGCTCAAGCGTGTAGCCGGCGGGCGCCGGGATATCGGGCAGCCCGATGCGGCGCACCGGGGCGCGCAGGTGCCTGAACCATTTCTCGGCGGCGAGGCAGCCCAACTCCGCGCAAACGCCGCCGATCGCCCATGCCGTATCCACCGCAAGGAGCCGCCCGGTCTTGCGCACTGATTCCTCGATGATCGCCTCGTCCAGCGGCTTCACAGTGCGCAGGTCGATCACGTCCGCCTCGATGCCTTCCTGCGCGAGCTTGTTCGCCGCCTGCAGCGCGAGCTCGAGCGTG
>JBGQGU010000388.1:0-3841 GCA_041497655.1 Gammaproteobacteria bacterium | reverse complement strand
CCAGGCTGCGCGGTAGATCAGCAGCGCCGCCGCGTCTATCGCCGTGGCCATATCCGCGAGCTTCGCCTGCGTCATTTGCAGGTCGGACAGCATCTGTCCGAACATGCGGCGCGTCCGCGCCCGCCGGAGCGCTTCATGCAAGGCGCGCCGCGCAAACCCCAGAGCTGCCGCGCCGACGCTGGTTCGAAAGATGTCGAGGGTGCGCATGGCAATCTTGAAACCCTCGCCGGGCGCGCCGATCAAGTGGTCAGCGGGTACGCGGCATCCCGTCATGCGCAGCGTCGCCATCGGGTGCGGCGCGATGACGTCGATGCGCTCGTCGGCCGAGAACCCGGGGACGCCGGCATCGACCACGAACGCGGACAAGCCCCGAGTGCCGGGTGCCTCGCCCGTGCGCGCGAATACCACGTAGAAATCGGCGATCCCGCCGTTGGAGATCCACGTCTTGGCCCCGTCCAGGACATACTGCGCCCCCTCGCGCCTTGCCGTGGCGGCGATGGCTGCCACGTCGGAGCCCGAATCCGTTTCGGACAGCGCGAACGCCGCGATCGACTCGCCCCTCGCGACGCGGGGCAGGTAGGCCTTTCTCAGCGCGTCGCTGCCGGCGATAGCGATGGCGCCGCTCCCCAGGCCCTGCATGGCGAAAGCGAAGTCGGCAAGTCCGTCGTGAAAGGCGAAAACCTCGCGCAGAATGCAGATCGAGCGCAGATCGAGCCGGGCCGCGTCCCCGCCCTCCGGCGGCACCGCGTAGCCCAACCAGCCGGCTGCGCCCATCTCGCGCACGAGCCGGCGGCAGATCGCGTCAGCCTCCGAAGGGTGCGACCCGTTGCCCACCGCGCGGCTCGCCCACTGCGCGGCCTCCTGCGCAAGGCGCGCGTGCGGCGCACCGAAGAACGGCCAGTTGAGATGGGCGAAGCGTCCCGCCTCCTCTCGCGCAACCGCACTCTGCTCCATGCCAGGTCCTCCCCATGACTCCCCCGGCGTCGGGTCGGGACCCCTGGCCCGGGATTGAACACTCATTCACATTGAATGGTGATTCAGTCAGTGCCAAAAGTCAATCATTACTGCCCGGTGCGATGCGACAGCAAAGGGCCATGAAGGGGTGAGCTCAACCAAAACATGCATGTATTTAACTATATGATAAACCATATTATTTTGTTTTATTCTGGTGCAGGTCCGGGTGCGTCCTTTGAGGCAGGGTAGCGCGGCGTCATAGCGGGAGAACGCCACGCCGGCGAGCGCCGGTGAGGGTTGACAACAGGGCGCTGGATTCGCCAAAATCTTCGTTGAATGAACGATCGTTCAATAAGGAGCAAACATGAACCTGAAGGGCAAGACCGCGGTCGTGACGGGCGCCGCCTCCGGAATTGGCAAGGCGACGGCGCTTGAGCTGGCGCGAGCCGGGGCGCGGGTCATCCTGGCTGACATCAATGAGCAGCGCGGCGCGGATACGCAGCGCGAAGCGGAAGCAGCGGGCCTGCCGGCCGAATATCTGAAGGTCGACATTACCGACGCCGAATCCGTCAGCCGGTTCGCCAGCGAGGCGTTGAAGCGTGCCGGTCGAGTCGACATCCTGGTGAACGCGGCCGGCTGGGGCCGGACCCAACCCTTCATCGAGAATCCTCCCGAATTCTGGGACCAGGTGATGAATATCAACCTGATGGGGCCGATCCGCCTGACCCGCCACCTGCTCCCGCCGATGTTCGAGGCGCGAGCCGGCAAGATCATCAACGTCGCCAGCGACGCGGGACGGGTCGGCAGCTTGGGCGAGACGGTGTACTCGGCGGCGAAAGGGGGTTTGATCGCCTTTACCAAAGGGCTTGCGCGCGAGTCGGCGCGCTACCGAATCACTGTCAATTGCGTCTGCCCGGGGCCGACCGACACGCCGCTGTGGCAGGCCGTACCCGACAAGCTGAAGGAGGCGTTCGTGCGCGCCATACCATTCCGCCGCGTGGCCAGGCCGCAGGAAGTCGCCGACGCAATCTTTTTCTTCGCCAGCCCGCGCTCTGATTACATCACCGGACAAGTGATCAGCGTGAGCGGCGGGTTGACGATGGCCGGCTAGCGTCCTGAGTCGCTAATTCGCTGAATGCCTGGCGCGTCGACAAGACGATGGACTTATCAACGAACTAGCGACTCAGGACACTAGAGGACGCACATCATGAAAACGCTGGATCTATTCACCCCTGTGAACTTGGATTTCCGCACCTTTCAGCCCAGGCATTTCGGCTGGCAGCTCGACGGCAAGGTGGCTACCGTCACCCTCAACCGGCCCGAGCGCAAGAACCCGTTGACCTTCGAATCGTACGCGGAGCTTCGCGACACGTTCCGCAATCTCACTTACGCGCAGGAAGTGAAGGCCGTCGTGGTGGCTGGTGCCGGCGGCAATTTCTGCTCGGGCGGCGATGTGCATGAAATCATCGGGCCGCTGGTCAAGATGCGGGAAGCGGGCGATATGGGCGGACTGCTCGCGTTCTGCCGTATGACCGGCGATCTGGTCAAGGCCATGCGCGGCTGCCCGCAACCGATCGTGGCGGCGGTCGACGGAATATGCGCGGGCGCCGGCGCGATTGTCGCGATGGCGTCCGATCTGCGCTGCGGTACCGCCACCAGCAAGGTCGCATTTCTGTTCGTGCGCGTCGGCCTGGCGGGAGCCGATATGGGCGCGTGCAACATCCTGCCGCGCATCATCGGCGCGGGCCGCGCCGCCGAGCTGCTCTATACCGGCCGCAGCATGGACGGCGCCGAAGCTGAACGCTGGGGCTTCTATAACAAATTGTGCGAGCCGGGCGCGCTGCTGGCGGAAGCACGGGCGCTTGCCAAGTCGCTCGCCGACGGTCCCACCTTTGCCCATGCCATGACCAAGAAATGCGTTCATCAGGAATGGAGCATGGGGATCGACGACGCGATCGAGGCAGAAGCCCAGGCCCAGGCGATCTGCATGCAAACGAACGACTTCGGGCGCGCCTACCGCGCGTTCGTCGCCAAGCAGAAGCCCGTGTTTGAAGGCGACTGAGCGGTTTCGCTAGGAGCTTGTCGGACTTGCGATGCGACAAGCTCCTTATGCAAAACCGGCCGCCCGAATGAGGTCGAAAACGCCACTGAGTGGCCCGAACCGAGAAGAAACGTGCGCGCGCACGCCGCTTTTGAGGCTGTTTGAATGATAGTTTGTGGAAATCCGGCCGGTTTTGCTGTTAGCAGCCTGTCCCGACTGGTAAGTCCGACAGGCTGCTAGTGCGATGCGGCGACCAGGTGCAGATTCTCGCGCCGACCGCGTTCCGTGAGCAGCGGATGCAAGAGCAGAGCGAGGTTGCGGTCGACGTACTGGTCGACCGTCATCTTGCCGCGGAAATGCCACGCCTTGAGCGCCCAGGCGTGCGCGAACATCACGATCTGGTAGGTGAGCAGCTCCGCGTCGACCTTCTCGAACAGGCCTGCCTTGACGCAGTCGCGCACGTGCGCCTCGATCAGCGCATTGGTCTCGATCTCTTTCTGTTTGATGATGTTGCGGCGGGCCCGGCTCACCGACTTGGTCTCGCGGTACGCCAGCACCGTCGCGTCGATGTTGGCGTCGATGACGCGGCAATAGGCATGCACTGCCGCCCTGAACCGCATCAGGGGATCTCGGATCCCTTCGGTAGCCCGCGGAATGCGTTCCCGGTAGGCGTCCAGCACGGCTTGCAGCGCGAGGAACAAGACATCTTCCTTGTCCCCGAAATACTGGTAAACCAGGCCGGTGCTCACGCCGGCGCGCTCGGCGATTTCGCGGACGGTCGTTGCGTAGTAGCCGCGCTTGCCGAACAGCTCGATCGCAGCGCCGAGTATCTGGCTGCGCCGTCTG
>JBGQGU010000387.1:0-3856 GCA_041497655.1 Gammaproteobacteria bacterium | reverse complement strand
GTTTTCCGTCCCAGGTGACAAAAGCGGGGATGATGGTGTGGACCGGGCGCTTGCGCGGGGCGACGACGTTGGCGTGGTCCGGCCGCAGGACGAAGCCGTAGCCGCGGTTCTGCATGCCGATGCCGTCCACCACGATGCCCGAGCCGAATCCCTGGTAGTTCGACTGGATATAGGAAACCATCATGCCGGACGCATCGGCGGCCGTGAGATAGACGGTGCCGCCCCGGCCGGGCACGCCGTGCTGCGGAGTCTTCGCCTTCTTCGCGTCGATCAGGCGCGCGCGGCTTCTCAGGTATTCCTTGTCGAGCAACCCGGAATTCTTCACGCGCATGGTGGCGGCGTCGGAAACGTACTCGTAGGCGTCGGCAAACGCGAGTTTCATCGCCTCGATCTGCAGATGCAGGCTCGCGGCCGAATCCACCGGGATCGCGCTCATGTCGAAGCCTTCGAGAATGCCCAACGCGATTTGCGCCGCGATGCCTTGCGTATTGGGCGGAATCTCGTGCAGCGTGTAGCCGCGGTAATCGTGCGCGAGGGGCTCGACCCAATCCGCGGCATGTGCGGCGAGGTCCTCGACCGTCATCGCGCCCCCGTGCCTGCGGGCGTGGGCCGCCATGCTCTCCGCGAGATCGCCCTTGTAGAACGCCTCACCGCGGGTCTCTGCGATGCGCCGAAGGGTCTTTGCATGTGCCGGTGCGGTGAACTTCTCGCCCGGTTCCGGGGCCCGTCCGCGCGGCATGAAATGCTCGGCGAAGCCCGGAACGTCCCGCAGCTCCGGAACCTGCTTTGCCCACAGGCGCGCGATGGTCGGGGAGACCATGTAGCCGTCCGCCGCGTAGCGGATCGCAGGTTCGAATAGATCGGCAAATGGCAGCTTGCCGAAGCGCTCCGAAAGCGCAACCCAAGCGGAGACCGCGCCCGGAACGGTGATCGCGTCCCAACCCCGGGTCGGCATTGCCGTTTTCCCCTTGAAGCGGTCGAGATTCCAAGCCGCCGGCGAGCGGCCGGAGGCGTTCAGGCCGTGGAGCTTCTTTCCATCCCACAGGATGCAGAATGCGTCGGCTCCGATGCCGTTACTGGTCGGCTCCACCACCGTCAGCGTGATCGCGGTCGCGAGCGCCGCGTCCACCGCGTTGCCGCCCGCGAGCAGCATGTTGAGCCCGGACTGCGCGGCGAGCGGCTGCGACGTCGCGACGACGTTCTTTGCCAGCACCGGCATGCGCTGGGAGGGGTAGGGGAAGTCCCAAGTAAACGGCTTCATGATCGTGAAAAGCGTGAATCGTGATTCGTGAGTCGTGATTCGTGGATTGATGAATTCAGCGATCGACCTTCATCGTTCGCAGGGCCGCTTGTTCTTCGATAATCGGAGTGCCGACCGCTGAGCGCTATTGGTCGCTGAATTCATTGGGGTTCGATTCCCGCATCCTTCACCACCTTGCGCCACTTCTCGATTTCGCTCCTGATGATTGCCGCATGCTCCTCGATCGTATTGCCGACGGGCTCGGCGCCCTGGTCGATCAGGGCCTTCCGGTTGGCGGGGTCCCGCAGCGCCTTGGCCAGCGCGTCGTTCAGCTTTTCCGCGATCGGCCGCGGGATGCCTGCGGGGCCGACGAGGCTGAACCCGCTGCTGACAACAAAGCCCGGGACGCCCGCTTCTTCCATCGTCGGCACATCCGGCAACGAGATCGCACGTTTGGCTCCCCCCTGCGCGAGCAGGCGCAGCCGGCCCTGGCGCACGTGGCCGACGACGACCGGCATGCTCGCAAACGAGATCTGCACGTGTCCGGCAATCAAATCGATGATGCCGGGACCGATGCCTTTATACGGAATGTGCACGATATTGATCCCGGCGAGCGAATTGAGGAGCTCGCCCGACAGATGCCCGACCGCGCCGGGCCCCGAGCTGGAATAATTGAGCTGGCCGGGCCGTGCCTTCGCAAGCGCGATCAGTTCCTTGACGCTCTTGACGGGCAAGGAGGGATGCGCGACCACTCCGGTCGGCACGTCCACGAGCAACCCGAGCGGCGCAAAATCCTTCACCGTGTCGTACGGCAGCCTCCGCATGAGCGACGGATTGATCATGAAGCTGCCGGCCACGATCCCGGTCGTGTAGCCGTCGGGCGGGCTCTTCGCGATGATGTCAGCGCCCACCGTGCCGCCCGCTCCCGGCCGGTAATCGATGATGAGCTGCTGGCCAAGGATCTCGCCCATCTTCGGCGAGAGCAGGCGAAAGAAGATGTCGCTGTTACCGCCTGGCGCAGCGGGGTTGATCACCCGGACCGGCTTGCTCGGAAACGGCTGCGCCCGGATCGCCGCCGGCAGCGTCAATGCGACCAGGAATCCCAGTGCGCCGGCGGCGGCCCGGGCGAATGATGAATGATGAATGATGAATGATGTCCCGATGCCGCCCCCGCCGGGGCGCGTTGTTTTTCCATTCATCATTCCGCATTCCGCATTCATAATTGGCTTCTCATTCCGGCTCGATGCCGGCTTCGCGCACGACCTTGATCCACTTCGCAATCTCGGCCCTGTTGAACGCGTCGTAGGCTTCGGGGGTGTTCCCCACCGGCTCCGCGCCCTGGCCCAAGAGATTGTTCCTGATGGCCGGGTCGGAGAGCGCCTTGACCAGCGCGGCATGCACCCGGTCTATGACCGGGCGCGGCGTGCCGGCCGGCGCAAACAGGCCGAATCCGCTCGAAACCACGAAGCCGGCGACGCCGGCTTCCTCCATCGTCGGAACGTCCGGCGCGGCGGCGGAGCGGGTCTTGCCCCCTTGCGCCAGCATGCGCAGCTTGCCCGTGCGCGAATGCTGAATCACCGCCGGCATGCTGGAGAACTGCAACTGCACGTGCCCCGCGATGAGGTCGATGATCGATTGGCCGGTGCCCTTGTACGGCACGTGGACCATCTTGATCTTGGCCATGGAGCTCAACAGCTCAGCCGACAGATGACCCACCGTGCCGCGCCCGGCCGTGGAATAGTTGAGCTGGCCCGGCCGTGCCCTGGCGAGCGCGATGAACTCTTTCACGTTCTTCACCGGCAGTAACGGGTGGACCGCGAACGCCGTCGGCACGTCGGCGACAATCGATATCGGAGCAAAGTCCTTGATCGAATCGTACGGCAGTTTCTTCGCCATCGCCGGGTTGATGGTGTGAGCGGCGGACACCATCAGAAGGGTGTAGCCGTCCGGCGGAGACTTGGCGGCTGCCTCGGTCCCGATGACTGCGCCGGCACCGCCGCGATTCTCAATCACGATCTGCTGGCCGAGCGCCTTGCTCATTTCAGGCGTGACAATGCGAGCGAGGATGTCGACGTTGCCGCCGGGCACGAACGGCACGATCATGCGCACCGGCTTGACGGGGTATTGCTGGGCCGCGGCGCCTGCGGCCGCCAGCAGGGCGGCGGCGAGCAGCGGGACCGGTGCCAGTTCTGAAAATCTCATTCTTTTCTCCTCGGTATGGATGCAGTCGACGTTTTCTGCGGTGCTGCGGTTTCCCGGGCGATGATACTACGAAAGGTGAGTCAAGTTGGGGGCTTGCCGGACTCATACCGGTCGGGTGAATTGCGGCTAGAATCTGCGCTGACCTACGCCGCATTGGAGGAAAGCATGGCCGCCACCCGCATGTCCATCATGGGCACCCGGCACGTCATCTCGGCCGGGCACTATCTCGCCGCGCACGCCGGGTTCGAGATCCTGGAGGCGGGCGGCAACGCGGTCGACGCCGGGGTCGCCGCCGGCATCGCCATCGGCGTGCTGCAGACCGACAAGGTCAACTTCGGCGGCGTCGCGCCGCAGATCATCTACACGGCGAAGCACAGGAAGGTGCATTGCATCGACGGGCTGGGCGTATGGCCC
>JBGQGU010000386.1:0-3857 GCA_041497655.1 Gammaproteobacteria bacterium | reverse complement strand
GGCATGCGGAAGTCGGCGCCGAGATCATCGCCAGCACGCCCGAGCAGTTCCACGCCTATCTGAAGAGCGAGTTGGCGAAGTTCAGCAAACTGGTGAAGGCGGCCGGGATCAAGGCCGCCAGCGGTGGATAAGGCGAGACATGATGAAGCGCGACGTGGGGAGGCGTGACATGGCGAAGCGTGACGTGAAAATGCGTGCCGTTCTCGGCTTCGCGATTGCCGTTTCGGTTCTATCGCCAATCGCCACCGCGCAGGAAGCTTATCCGACCAAGCCGGTACGCGTCGTGGTGGCGTTCGCGGCCGGCGGCTTTGCCGACGGGGTTGCGCGGCTCGTCGGGCAGAAGCTCTCCGAGCGGCTGGGACAGCCGGTCGTGATCGACAACCGCGGCGGCGCCGGCGGCAACATTGCCGCGCGGCTCGTCGCGGGCGCGCCCGCCGACGGCTACACGCTCCTGGTCAACACCGCTGCGATCTCCATCAACGCCAGTCTTTACAAGAACCCCGGCTTCGATATTTCCAGGGACTTCGTTCCCGTCGCGTTGACCGGGTCGACACCAGGCCTCTTCGCCGTGCACGCATCGAATCCCGCCCGCAGCCTGCAGGACCTGATCCGGATGGCCAAGGGAAAGGGTTTGAACTACGCGACAGCGGGCGTCGGCAGCTCCTCCCATCTGGCGGGGGATTACCTGTTTCGCTCGCTCGCCGGGCTCAACGCCACTCACGTTCCGTTCCAGGGCGGCGGCCCCGCGGTCGCGGCGGCCCTCGCGCAACAGGTCGAAGTGCTGAGCCTCTCCATGCCGCCTGTCGTGCCTCACATCAAATCAGGCAGGCTGAAGGGGCTGGCGGTCTCCAGCCTGAGCCGGGTCGCGGCGTTGCCGGACGTGCCGACCGTCACCGAGGCCGGCTTTCCGGGATTCGAGGAACGCTCGTGGGTGGGTTACTTCACGCCCGCGAAAACGCCGGCCGCGATTGTGAACAAGCTAAATGGAGAGATCAATCAGATCCTGGCTCTGGCGGAAATCATCGCGCGCCTCGATGCCCTCGGACTGGAACCGCAACCGGGCTCGCCCGCCGCATTCGCGTCCTACCTCAGGGCGGAAGTCGCGAGATGGTCCAGGATCGTGCAGGCGACGGGGATTACCGCGGACTGAGCAGTTTGCAGTTTGCAGTTTGCAGTTGGCAGTTGGCAGTTGGCTTATGGTTTACTTCAAGAACTACACTGGAACCACAGATGAACACAGATGGACACAGATAAAGTCAAAAGCAAAGGACGAATGGACAGAATTAACAGGATTGACAAGATTTTTGAAATAAGGCTTTAATCCTGTAAATCATGTAAGTCCTGTCTATTTCGTTTTCTGTTCTTGGGTGTTCATCCGTGTTCATGCGTGTTCATCTGTGTTTATCTGTGGTTGATTCCTGTCTTTCCGCCGGTCGTGGCGTTACGTGCCCGCAACTCGCGCAGGTGCGGCCCTTCTCCGATCCGTAGAACTCCTCGTAGGCGCGCGACACCGGGTCCGCGTTGTAGTCGGTCACGTGCTTGATGCTCTCGTAGAGCTGCTTGCCGCACTCCTCACAGAACCAGGTGAACTTGTCGCGCTCACCGGCGCGGCGCTTGCGCTCGAGGACGAGCACGAACGCATCGGGCGCGAACCGCGGCGAATGCGGGACCCCCGCCGGGCAGTAGATGATCTCGCCCTCGCGTATCACCGCGACCTTCTCCTCCCCTTGCGGCGTGCGGTAATGGAGGTTCATGTCGCCCTTGATCATGTACATCACTTCGTCGGACGGATCGGAATGGAACTCGCTGCGGTGCTCGCGGCCGCGCGCGACGAAGGCAAGCGTGTCATCCGCCTGCCACAGGATCTTCACCGGCCGGGTGGCGCTGCGGATGCCCTGGGTGATCTCCCCAAGGTTTACCGCCTTGAGTTTGGTCATTCTGTTCTCCTCGTGAAAGCGTAAAGGACGCGCTTCACCACGTCATGCCTCACCATGTCACGCCGTTTCACGTCACGCCTTATCGCGTCACGCTTCACCCAGAAGCTTCTTCGCCGTCTTCGAGCAGATCCATTCCCGCTCGGCTGCCGTCAGCCCCGGGATCGCGTCAACCTGTCCCACCTGCCTGGCGTCTCCCTTGGGCGCCATGTCGAACGGGTTGTCGGTCCCGATCACGATGTGGTCCGCCCCCGCCATGGTGATGAGATGGCGCGTGGAGCGCGGTTCGTGCGTCAGGCAGTCGAAGTAGAAACGCTTGAACAGCTCGCGCGGCGAGCTGGCGTTGTTCACCTTCGGCTCAGGGCGCACGTCGTGCCCGTGCACGAAGCGCCCGATCTGGTAGGGCATGAAGCCGCCGCCGTGCGCCAGCAGGAAGCGCAGCTTCTTCAGGTCGTCCAGCGCGCCGCTGAACATGAGGTTGGCGACCATCATCGTGGTGTCGAGCGGGAAGCCTATAAAGTTGCGCAGGTAGTAGCTATCCATGCCGCCCTGCGCCAGGCACTGGTAGGGGTGCGTGAAGACGAAGAGCCCGAGCTGCTCGATGGCTTTCAAGACCTTGCGGAATTTCATGTCGGCAAGCGGGAGGCCCTCGATCGAGGTGGCGAGCTCGACCGCCTTGAAGCGGTAATCCCTCACCACCCGCTCGAGCTCGGCGATCGCCGCGTCGGGATCCTGCATCGGCAGATGCGCCATGCCGCGCAGCCGGTCAGGATGCTTCGCGACCATTTGCGCGATGCCGTCGTTTGCGAGGCGGACGATCTCGGTCCCGGCCTCGGGCTTGAGCCAGTAGAAGAAGATCGGGGGTCCGACGGAGATTACGGACACGTCCATCCCCACGCGGTCCATCCACGCGATTTTCGCCTCCGGATCGCAAAACTCCGGCAGCAGCTCCGTCATGCGCCCGTGGCTGTCGAAGTAGCGCTTGCCGTTCCTCATCTCGATCCGCGTCCCGAAGCGTTCCGGGTTGCGCTCGATCGCCTGCACGACAGTCTCGGGAACGACGTGGTTGTGCAGGTCGTACGTCATCCCCTTCTTCTTGCCTGATGCATTCCCGGTGCTGCCCTTTTTCTTGGTCTTCATGCGTTTCCTTTCCTTGGAACTCGTGATTCGTGAATCGTGATTCGTGATTCGACTCTTGAGGAATTCGGCTCACTCCGGCCGAATTCCTGCGGTCTTGGCGACTTTCGTCCATTTCGCGATCTCCGCCTTGAGGACGGCGCCGAATTGCTCCGGCGTACTGCCCACGACATCGGCGCCGTCGCGCTCGAAAACTTTCTTCACTTCCGGCGAGTGCAGCATGCGGGCGACTTCGGCGTTCACCTTCGCGAGCACCGGCTTCGGTATCCCGGCCGGGCCGAACATGCCGTTCCAAGGCTCGTGCTCGTAGCCCGGCACGCCCGACTCGGCAAAGGTGGGAATATCCGGCGCGGCTGCCGACCGTTTGGCGCTGGTCAGGGCGATCGCTCTTAACCTTCCGGCCCTCACGTGCGGCAACAAGCCGATCGACGTGCCGATGATGAGCTGGGTCTGCCCTCCCATCGCCGCAATCATTGCCGGCCCGCCGCCCTTGTACGGTACGTGCAAGATATCGATCCCGGTCATGTACTTCAGCAGCTCGGCCGTCATGTGAGTGCCGGTGGCCAATCCCGCCGATGCATAGCTGAGCTGACCCGGTTTTGCCTTCGCCAGCGCGATCAGGTCCTGCAACGTCTTCACCGGCGCCGACGGGTGCGCCGCCAGCATGTTCGGAAATTTCGAGAGCTGCGTTACGGTCGTGAAGTCGCGGATCGAATCGTACGGCAGCTTGCGCCCCAGGGCGGGGTTTATCGAGAACGACGACGCGACCACCATCAGGGTGTATCC
>JBGQGU010000385.1:0-3857 GCA_041497655.1 Gammaproteobacteria bacterium | reverse complement strand
GTCGGAATCTCGGTTCTGCTCGGCGTGATACGAGGCCTGGTGCGCGAGGTGCTGGCGCTGGTCGCCTGGGTGGCGGCATTTCTGGCGGCGAACCTCCTCACGCCGGAAATCGCAAAGCTGTTGCCGCAAGCCATGGCGAGCGAGGAGATCCGGCTGCTGGTGAGCTTCGTGGCGGTGTTTATCCTGGTGCTGATCGGACTGAGCGTGCTGGCTATTCTGGCCTCGAAGCTGGTAAAAATCGCCGGTCTTGGCGCGGCCGACCGGGTGGTAGGCGGCATCTTTGGCCTGGCGCGGGGCATACTGGTGGTGATGATTCTGGTACTGCTGGCGGGGTTGACCGCGCTGCCGCGCCAGCCAGCGTGGCGCAACGGGATCGTGAGCGGTCCGCTGGAAGCCGTCGCCGGGCACGTGAAGGCGTGGCTGCCGGCGGATCTGTCGAAACGCATAAAGTACTAGTGCCGTTCCATCTATATCGGGCTAATCTGATGAAATGGCGGGGGCGCGACGCGAGATGAATCCCGTTCCAGCCAAGATTGAGCTTGAGCACGAGCGCGGAATTGACCGCATCCGTCAAAAATCCACGTTTACTCATCATGCCGGAGGCTGGAACAGGATGAATGGCAAGCGGCAATCGTTATGTTGATTAAAGTTGGAACGGCACTAGGAGCCTCCAAGGAAACGCGATGTGCGGGATAGTCGGGGTCGTCGCGAAGCATCCGGTCAACCAGCTGCTCTATGACGGGCTGCTGGTGCTGCAGCACCGCGGCCAGGACGCGGCCGGCATCGTCACGGCCGAAGGCCCCACCTTCCACATGCACAAGGGGCCGGGCATGGTGCGCGACGTGTTCCGGACCCGCAACATGCGCGCGCTCACCGGCTCCTCCGGCATCGCGCACACGCGTTATCCGACCGCCGGTTCCGCGTGGTCGGGGGCGGAGTCGCAGCCGTTCTACGTGAATTCTCCCTTCGGCATCGTGCTCGGCCATAACGGCAACCTCACCAACACCGAGCAGCTCAAGAGCGACTTGTTCCGCCAGGACCTGCGGCACGTCAATACCAACTCCGACTCGGAAGTGCTGCTCAACGTGCTCGCGCACGAATTGCAGGAGGGCGCCACCCACTACAAGCTCGACCCGGCGACCATCTTCGCAGCGGTCTCGGGCGTCTACCGCCGTTGCCGCGGCGCGTATGCCGTGGTGGCGATGATCGCGGGCTACGGGCTGCTCGCCTTCCGCGACGCCCACGGCATCCGGCCGCTGGTGTTCGGGCGGGTCGAGACCGAGCAGGGCTATGACTACATGGTCGCTTCGGAGAGCGTGGCACTGGACTCCCTGGGCTTCCAGGTGGTGCGCGATGTCGCGCCAGGGGAGGCGATCTTCATCGATCAGGACGGCCAGTTCTACAGCCGCCAGTGCGCCGCCGAGGCCTCGCTCAACCCGTGCATCTTCGAGTTCGTCTACCTCGCGCGGCCCGATTCGGTGATCGACGGCATCTCGGTCTACGAGACGCGGTTGAGGATGGGCGTGAGCCTCGCCGAGAAGATCAGGCGTCAGTACCGGCACATCGACATCGACGTCGTGATCCCGATCCCGGATTCGAGCCGGCCCGCGGCAATGGAGCTTTCGAAGCGGCTCGCCCTCCCGTACCGCGAGGGCTTCATCAAGAACCGCTACATCGGCCGCACCTTCATCATGCCGGGCCAGTCGATCCGCCAGAGATCGGTGCGGCAGAAGCTCAACGCCATCGCGATGGAGTTCAGGGGCAAGAACGTGCTGCTGGTGGACGATTCCATCGTGCGTGGCAATACCAGCCGCGAGATCGTGCAGATGGCGCGCGAAGCGGGCGCGCGCAAGGTATTCTTCGCTTCCGCCGCGCCGCCGGTGCGCTTTCCCAACGTCTATGGCATCGACATGCCCACGCGCGAGGAGCTGATCGCCTGCGGCCGCAGCGAGGCCGAAATCGCGCGCGAGATCGGCTGTGACGAGCTGATCTACCAGGACCTCGAGGCGCTGCGCGAGGATGTGCGCAGCGTGAATCCCAAGGTCGTCAATTTCGAGGACTCCTGCTTCAGCGGCTCCTACGTCACCGGCGACATTACCAAGGAATATCTCGACGGCGTGGAAGCCCAGCGGCGCGACGGCGCCAAGATGGCGGACATGGAGGCGGCAAGCACCCAGCTCGATTTGGGACTGGAGCTGGTCGAGTGATTCTTGACAACCGCCTTATTGCAGAGTACCTTTCCGTCCGCGCCGATTTGAGGATCAGCTTGCGGGCGCGTTAGAAATCCAGCTAAAGCGACGGAAGAACCCGGTCCGCGCGAGCTGGCCGGGTTTTTTGTTTGAGGGAGCAGGATCATGAAGAACGGCTTTACCACGACGATCCTTCATTCCGATCTGGAGTCGCCGATCGAGCACTTTGCCGTGCACAAGCCGATGCACCTCGCGGTGGCGTTCGGGTATCCCGACGCCCGGGATCTGGCGAAGGTGTTCAAGGGCGAGCTTCCCGGCTATGTCTATGGCCGTCAGGGCAATCCCACCACCGCAGCCCTGGAAGTGAAAATCAGCAAGATGGAGAATGGGATTGCCACCGCCTGCTTCAGCACCGGCATGGCCGCCATTGCCGCCATATTTGTCGCGTTGCTGCGCGCCGGCGACCATGTGGTATCCAGCTCGTTCCTGTTCGGCAATACCAACAGCCTGTTCGGCACCTTCGGCACCCTGGGTTGTGAAATAAGCTTTGTTGACGCGACCCATGTCGACAACGTCGCTCGCGCCATCCGGCCCAACACCCGGCTGGTATTCGTGGAAACCATTGCTAACCCGTGCACCCAGATCGCGGATCTGGCGCGGATTGGTGAACTGTGCGCCCGGCACGGGTTGCTCTACGTGGTGGATAACACGATGACCTCGCCCTATCTGTACCAGCCGAAGCGGGACAAGGCCGGCTTGGTCATCAATTCATTGACCAAGTACATCGGCGGTCACGGCAATGCATTGGGCGGCGCGGTGACCGATACCGGCCTCTACGACTGGACACGCTTCCCGAACATCTACGACAACTACAAGAATGCGAAGCCCGCTCTGTGGGGGTTACAGCAAATACGCAAGAAGGGATTGCGGGACGTGGGTAGCACGCTCGCCGCCGAGCCTGCGCACCGCCTGGCAGTTGGCGCGGAAACATTGGCGCTGCGGATGGACAAGTCCTCGGACAACGCGCTGCAGCTTGCCCGCTTCCTGGCCAAGCATCCCAAAGTCAAGAAAGTGTACTACCCGGGGCTCGAGGCTCACCCGCAGCACCGGCTCGCCGGTGAGCTGTTCAAGACCTACGGCGCACTGATGAGCATCGAGCTGGCCGATGGCATCGACTGCTTCGATTTCCTCAACCGGTTGAAGCTCGTGATTTCATCTAGCCATCTGGGGGACAATCGGACGCTTGCCATCCCGATCGCCCACACCATTTACTGGGAGATGGGGCCGGAGCGCCGCGCCGAGATGGGCATCGTTGACTCGCTGATCCGGTTGTCGATCGGCATCGAGGACTTGGACGATCTCATCGGCGATTTCAAGCAGGCGCTGGAGCAAAACTAGAGCCGCTCTCAAAAATAGCCACGGAATCACACGAAATGACACGGAAAAGAACTTAACCTGTTAATCGTACTGTGTCATGAGTATCAATTCCCTCCCCCTTGACGGGGGAGGTGCGCCGAAACGTTGAGCAGGGGCCCCGATTCTGGGGATGCGACCAAGGAGGGCGCGTCGGAGCGTTGAGCAGGGGCCCCGCTTGCGGGGATGCGACCGCGAAGACGCGCAATGCAGCCGACAGTACCGATCTGGGCTCTTGCCGCAATCCGTTCGGAG
>JBGQGU010000384.1:0-3859 GCA_041497655.1 Gammaproteobacteria bacterium | reverse complement strand
GGAAGTGCATATCAAGGGTCCGGGACCGGGGCGCGAGTCCGCGGTGCGCGCCCTCAATGCGGCCGGCTTCAAGATCACGCAAATATCCGATGTGACGCCGGTGCCGCACAACGGCTGCCGCCCGCCGAAGAAGCGTCGCGTTTAAGGTATCCAGGAGAACCCCACGTGGCCAGAAATCTCGACGCGAAGTGCCGGCAGTGCCGGCGGGAAGGAGAAAAGCTCTTCCTCAAGGGCGAGAAATGCTTCACCGACAAGTGCGCCATCGAGCGCCGCAATTACCCGCCAGGGCAGCACGGCCAGAAGAACACCCGGCTCTCGGGCTACGGCGTGCAACTGCGCGAGAAACAGAAAGTGCGTCGTATCTACGGCCTGCTCGAGCGCCAGTTCCGCAAGATCTACCACGAAGCGGAGCAGAAGAAGGGCATCACTGGCGAGAACTTGCTGCAGCTGCTGGAGAGCCGGCTCGACACGGTGGCCTATCGCATGGGTTTCGGTGCCTCCCGCACCGAGGCGCGCCAGGTCGTGCGTCATAACGGCATCCTGGTGAACGGCCGGCGCGTCAACATGCCTTCCTTCGTCTGCCGACCGGGCGACGTGGTCGAGGTCGCCGGCAAGGCCAAGCAGCAGCTGCGCATCAAGGGCGCGGCGGAGGCGGCGGAAGGCCGCGGCTTTCCGGAGTGGCTGGAAGTCGATGCCAAGGCGCTCAAAGGCACGTTCAAGGCGCGGCCGCAACGCACGGAACTCCCGTCCACCATCAACGAATCGCTCGTGGTCGAGCTCTATTCGAAATAATTGTCCGAGAGGTCACCGAACCATGCTAAGCAGTTCTTTCCTGAAACCCCGCATCATCGATGTCCAGAACATCTCGCCGTACCACGCGCGGCTCACAATGGAGCCGTTCGAGCGCGGCTACGGCCACACGCTGGGCAACGCGCTCCGGCGCACGCTGCTCTCCTCGCTGCCGGGCTCTGCGGCGACGGAGGTCAAGATCGGCGGCGTGCTGCACGAGTACTCCACCATCGATGGCGTGCAGGAGGACGTGGTGGACCTGCTGCTAAACCTCAAAGGCATCGTGCTCAAGATGCATAACCGCGAGGAGGCGCTGCTCTCGCTCAAGAAGTCGGGCGAAGGCGTGGTCACCGCCGGCGACATCGAGCCGATGCACGACGTGGAGATCGTCAATCCCGATCACGTCATCGCGCACCTCGCCTCCGGCGGCAAGCTCGACATGGAGATCAAGGTCGTGCAGGGGCGCGGCTACGTTGCGGCGACCACCCGCAAGTCCAATCCCGAGGAGGGGCGCACCGTCGGCAGCATCCTGCTCGATGCCTCGTTCAGCCCGGTGCGCCGCGTGAGCTACGCGGTGGAGGCGGCGCGCGTCGAGCAGCGCACCGATCTCGACAAGCTGGTCATCGACATCGAGACCAACGGCGCGATCGACCCCGAGGAGTCGGTGCGCTTCGCCGCGCGCATCCTGGTCGAGCAGCTCACGGTATTTGCGGACTTGAAGGGCCTGCCGACGCAGATCGAGGAGAAAAAAGCGACCCAGATCGACCCGATCCTGCTGCGGCCCGTGGACGACCTCGAGCTGACCGTGCGCTCGGCGAATTGCCTCAAGGCCGAGAACATCTACTACATCGGCGATCTCATCCAGCGCAGCGAGACGGAGCTCTTGAAGACCCCGAACCTCGGCCGCAAGTCGCTGAACGAGATCAAGGAAGTCCTCGCCACGCGAGGACTTACATTGGGTATGAAACTTGAAAATTGGCCCCCCGCTGGACTAGAAAAGCTTCAGGCGTAGGCAACCGCGAGATCCACAGCAGAATCAGAAGGGGCCCATTCATGCGTCACCGTCACGGACTGAGGAAACTCAACCGCACCAGCAGCCACCGACTGGCGATGTTTCGCAACATGGCGAACTCGCTGCTCAAGCACGAGGCGATCCAGACCACGCTGCCCAAGGCGAAGGAACTGCGGCGCGTGGTCGAGCCCATCATCACGCTCGGCAAGAAGCCCTCGCTCGCCAACCGCCGGCTCGCGTTCAATCGGCTGCGCGACCGCGCGGTGGTGGGTAAGGTCTTCGACGAGCTGGGTCCGCGCTACGCGAAGAGGAACGGCGGTTACCTCCGCATCCTCAAGTCCGGCTTCCGCAAGGGCGACAATGCGCCGATGGCGTTCGTGGAGCTGATGGACCGCCCGGAGGCCGGCGCGGATGCCGCAAAGGACAACAGGGAGGGGACCAAAAAAGGGGCGAAGAAGGAGGCGGCTGCGAAGGCTGCATAATACGCACCACGTTTCATATTCAAAGCCGGCCGCAAGCCGGCTTTTTCTTGGGTGAACCGTAAACAGTAAACGGTGAACGGCAAAATCTGGCTGCTCCGCGTTCTTTTCCGTTCACTGTTCACCGTTCGCTGTTCACGGCGTCTTCCAGTATAGAATCCCCCCATGATTTTTCTGTTCACCGACTTCGGAGCTTCCGGTATCTACGTCGGGCAGGTGAAGGCGGTGCTCCAGGAGCGCGCGCCGAAGTCGCCCGTCATTGATCTCCTGCACGACGCGCCGCCGTTCAACGTGAAGGCGGGGGCGCATCTCCTCGCGGCGCTCGCGGCGCGCCTCCCCAGGGGCAGCGTCACGCTGGCAGTGGTGGACCCCGGTGTGGGCGGGCCACGCGAGCCGGTCGCGGCGCTCGCCGACGGGCGCTGGTTCGTGGGGCCCGACAACGGCCTCATCTCGGTGGCGGCAGCGCGCGCGAAGAAGTGCGAGGTGTACTCGATCAGGTGGCGGCCGAAGGAGCTCTCGGCTTCCTTCCACGGGCGCGACCTGTTCGCCCCGGTTGCCGCCATGCTCGCGCGAGGCGACCGCAAGATGCCGAAGCTGAAGAAGGCCGCGCTTGCCGTCAGCTTTGGCGCGGACGATCTCGGCGAGGTCATCTACGTGGACCACTTCGGGAACCTCGTCACGGGGCTGCGCGCGGGCAAGGTGCCGCGCGACCGCGGCCTGGTCATCAACGCGCGCGCAATCCGTTACGCGCGGGTGTTCTCCGATGTCAAGCCGGGCGAGGTGTTCTGGTACGAGAACAGCCTGGGACTCATGGAGCTCGCGGCGAATTCCGCGAACGCCCAGCAGGTGCTGGGACTCAAGCCCGGCAGCCGGCTGGGCTGACGGGTCGCGCGAGTGGGCGCATGTGGCCCCGCTGCGACCGTCAAGCCTTGCCGGTGCGTGGACCGAGCAGGAACCAGAGGATGAGGCCGAGGACCGGCAATACCAGCACGAGGACTATCCACAACACCTTTCTGCCCGTAGACGCGCCGCTTTGTGCGATATTCACGATGGCCCATACGTCGGCAATCAGAATCAGCAAGCCGACAATGCCGCGCAGTTCGATACTCATGCACTGCCTCCTTTCTGAACACGACGTCCCTGCCGGAGATCCGTCACCGCCGTCCCCCACAGGTTACCCGGGCGGAGCGGTTTCTGCCACTTTGCTTGCGGCCCGATGACGACGATTTTCACCATCGGGCACGGCAACCGCGCGATCGGTGAGTTCGTCGCGCTGCTGCGTGAAGCGGGAATCGAATGCGTGGTGGATGTGCGCGCCTATCCCGTCTCGCGCCGCCATCCGCAATTTGCCCGTGAGGCGCTGGAGAAATCCTTCACACAAGCGGGCATCCGCTACGTCTGGGAAGGAAAATCGCTGGGCGGGCGCCGCAAGCTCGGCCCGAGCTCGCCGCACATCGCACTCACCAGCCCGGGATTCCAGGCCTATGCCGACCACATGGCGACGGAGGACTTCCGCGCGGGGCTGGAACGGCTGCTCGCGGTGGGGCGCTCGTTGCGCGCGGCCGTCGTGTGCGCCGAG
>JBGQGU010000383.1:0-3865 GCA_041497655.1 Gammaproteobacteria bacterium | reverse complement strand
GGCGGCCGGGGAATCACCGTCAACCGAGCCGAAGTTTCCCTGCCCGTCGATCAGGGTGTAGCGCATGGAGAAGTCCTGCGCCATGCGCACGAGCGCCTCGTAGGTGGCGGCGTCGCCGTGGGGGTGATATTTGCCGAGCACGTCGCCGACCACCCGCGCGCATTTGACGTAGGGCCGGTTCCACGTGTTGTTCGCCTCGTGCATCGCAAAGAGAATGCGGCGGTGCACCGGCTTCAACCCGTCACGCACGTCGGGCAGCGCCCGCCCCACGATCACGCTCATCGCGTAATCGAGGTAGGAACGGCGCATCTCTTCTTCGAGGCTGACGGGAAGCGTTTCTTTGGCGATCTGATCCATGAAAATGCAGGGATTTTGAGGTGAATTTCAGGGCCGGTAAAAGACCATAATTTTAGCATGCGCCGGGTGCAAAACCGGGTCCGATTTGATGATGTACAAGGCCGGGCAGCCGCTCTTCAAACGTCACGGTCCGCGTTGGGAAAATCGGCCCGCATGCAGGCGCAGGGCTGTTACGTTCCGCGCTCGCCCCGCAGCGATCGCGGTCTGTCTGAAAGAACCGGGCGCTCACCTGACGCGGTACCGGTAGGCGCGCCTGGAACAGGCTTCAGTCCACTTCGTGAAACACCCTCCTCCTGCGAGGGTGTGTCCGTTTCTTTATAGCAACAGGCAAATATCCCTTTCCCCTCAGAACCGTGCTATGATTTCTGCATAATTTGCCTTGCCCGGTCCGATGTGATATTAGTAGCCGCGGGGAGACTCCATAGTGGTTAACCGGCACTTCGGCGGGTCCCTAACCATCGCATAACAGGAGGATCAAGAACATGAATTCAGCACTGCGAAAGATTTACACCTTCGCCGGAGTACTGGCCGCGATCAGCTTGCTGGCCGCCTGCGAGACGGTACCGGAGAAGAAACCCGAGCCGGCATCCGCGCCGAAGGCCGCACCCAAGCCTGCTGCACCTGCGGCCAAGCCTGCTGCACCTGCGGCCAAGCCTGCGCCAAAGCCGAAGCCCGTGGTCCTCAACATCGAGGAAAAGATCGAGCTGCAGGGCATGCCCTTCGCCAAGGCTGAGATGACCGCTGACAACAAGAAGGAACTCGACACCTTCATGGGCGCGCTGCGCAAGGCGACCAAGGCGCGCGAAGCGGTGCAGATCAGCGCCGTGGTGGTGACCGGCCACACCGACCGCATCGGCAGCCTCAAGTACAACATGGGCCTGTCCGAGCGCCGCGCGGTGGTGGTCAAGGACTACCTGGTCAGCATGGGCGTCGACCAGAAGGTGATCTTCTGGGAAGGCAAGGCTTTCAAGCAGCCGATTCCCGTGACGAAGTTCTGCGACAACAAGATGAAGCGCAAGCAGCTGATCGAGTGCCTGTCGCCGAACCGCCGCGTGACCGTGGAAGTCGTGGGCCGCGCCGTGTCGCTGGCCAAGCCGAAGCCGGCCGCCAAGCCCGCAGCGAAGAAGCCTGCAGCCAAGCCCGCACGCTGAAATTCAATCGAACACGATAGTTCGAGCAACACAGTCATTCAAAAGCCCTGCCGCAAGGCAGGGCTTTTTTGTTTCCAGAGGAAGCCCCCCTGGCTGATTCTGTTCCCCTCGTCGTAGAAGCCGGCTGGGTCGTTCCGGTCGACCCTCCAGAGGTGACGCTCGCCCACCACGCCGTCGTAGTGATAGATGGTCGCATCCGCGACCTGCTTCCCGTCAGCCTGTCTCGAGAGCGCTACCCCGCCGCGGGGCGCATCGAGCTTCCCGGGCACGCCCTGATCCCGGGTCTCGTCAACCTGCACACGCATGCCGCGATGACGCTGATGCGCGGGCTTGCGGACGATCGGGCATTGATGGACTGGTTGCAGAACCACATCTGGCCGGTGGAAACACGCCTCGTTTCCAGCGAATTCGTGCGCGACGGCACGCTGCTCGGCTGTGCCGAGATGCTGCGCGGAGGGATTACCTGCTTCAACGACATGTACTTCTACCCGGAGGCCGCCGGGCGTGCGGCGCTCGCCGCCGGCATGCGGGCGGCGCTCGGCATCATCGTCATCGAAATGCCCTCGGCCTACGCGGCCGACGCCCAGGATTATTTGAGCAAGGGCCTGGCAACGCGTGACGGCCTGAAGGACGAGAGCCTGCTCTCGTTTTGCATTGCGCCGCATGCACCGTACACGGTCGGCGACAGGACCTTCGAGCGCATCGCCATGTTGCAAGGGGAACTCGACCTGCCCCTGCATATCCACTTGCATGAAACGCGCGATGAGATCGAGCAAAGCCTGGCGCGCCACGGCGCGCGTCCCCTCGCGCGGCTGCAGGGCCTCGGGCTGGTGGACGCCAACCTGATCGCCGTCCATGCCGTGCACGTGACGGAGCAGGAAGCAAACCTGCTTGCGGAAGAGGGCTGCCATGTCGCCCATTGCCCCAGCTCGAACCTGAAGCTCGCCAGCGGCATCGCGACGCCCGAAAAACTGCTGAAGGCCGGCGTCAACGTGGGACTGGGCACCGACGGCGCCGCGAGCAACAACCGCCTCGACATCTTCACCGAGATGCGTCTTGCCGCTCTCCTCGCCAAGGGAACGGGCGGTGACGCCAGGGCATTGCCGGCCCATACGGTGCTCGAGATGGCCACCGTCCGCGCGGCGCGCGCGCTCGGCCTCGAAGACCGCGTCGGCACCCTGGCGCCGGGGAAATGCGCCGACATGACGGCGGTCAACCTGGGTGCGCTGGACTTGTCGCCGTGCTACGACCCGCTCTCCCATCTGGTCTACGCGGCCGGGCGCGAGCACGTCAGTCACGTCTGGGTGAACGGCGAGCTGCTGGTCGAGAACGGCCAGCTGACCCGGCTCGACACCCGGGAACTGGCCGCCAAGGCGGCATACTGGAAGGACAAGATCAGGGCCTAGGATTGAGGATTGAGGATTGAGGATTGAGGATTGAGGATTGAGGATTGAGGATTGAGGTCTTGTAGAATTAGACTCACTCAATGCTCAGTCCTCGATCCTCAGTCCTGTTCCTATGATTAACGTCGATCCGCTCGAGCTCGAGAAGTTCAGCCAGCTCGCCCACCGCTGGTGGGACCCGGGCGCCGAGTTCAAGCCGCTGCACGACATCAACCCGCTGCGCCTCGATTACATCGACGGCATCGCCAGCCTGCGCGGGCTGCGCGTGCTCGACGTCGGCTGCGGGGGCGGCATCCTGGCCGAAACCATGGCGGCGCGCGGCGCGCGCGTCACCGGCATCGACCTCGCCGAGAAGCCGCTCAAGGTCGCGCAACTGCACTTGCTGGAGACGGGGCTGGAGGTGGAGTACCGGCTGATCGCCCCGGAAACACTTGCGCGCGAGGCGCCCGGCAGCTTCGACGTCGTCACCTGCATGGAACTGCTCGAGCACGTGCCCGACCCGGCGGCTACGGTGCGCGCCTGCTCCGATCTTGTCCGGCCCGCAGGCCATGTGTTCTTCTCCACCATCAACCGCAACCTGAAATCGTACCTGCTCGCGGTGATCGGCGCCGAGTACGTGCTCAAGTTGCTGCCCCGCGGCACGCACGACTACGCCAGCTTCATCAAGCCCTCCGAGCTTGCCGGCATGTGCCGGAGCGCGGGACTTCAGGTCTCACGCGTCACCGGGATGACTTACAACCCCTTGACCAAGGTCTATGCCCTGGGCCCCGATGCGGATGTGAATTACATTAGCCATTGCCGGGCGGGATAGCTTTCAGCTGTCAGCGATCAGCTTTGAGCCAAAGCCAACGCGAATTGCGCCTTAGCTGACGGCTGATAGCTGAATGCCGACCGCCAAATGAAATGATCAAGGCAGTCCTGTTCGATCTCGACGGTACGCTCGCTGACACGGCG
>JBGQGU010000382.1:0-3898 GCA_041497655.1 Gammaproteobacteria bacterium | reverse complement strand
GCGAGCGCGCCCGCGCCACGGAGCGGCTGGCGGCGTGCGAGGCGGCGCTGAAGGGCGAGACGGACAAGCTGCCGGTGGCGGAGGAGGCGTTCAAGGCCACCCGCAACCGGTACGACGAGCTGCAGCGCGCACTCGCGGTGGCCGAGCAGGCGGCGGGAGTGGAGAGAACCAAGCACGCGCATGCGCGCCAAACGCTGGAGCAGCTTGCGCAGCGCGCGCAACGACTCACCGAGGAACGCTCGGGACTGCAGCCGGCCGATGCGGCGCGGCTGACACTGCTGGGCAACAATATCGCGGCGCTGGAGACGGAGCTGCAGGGCCTTTCGGGGGCGCTGAACGCGCAAGAGGGTGAGTTGCCGCAGGTGGAGCAGGCGATGCGGGTACGGGATGCGGCGCTCGAGACCGCCAGACAGCACCTCGCCGGACTGGAAGCGCGGTTGCAGGCCCTGTTGCAATTGCAGGAACAACTCGCGCGCGGCACTCAAACCGAGGGCTGGCTCGAGGCGCGCGGCCTCAACCGGGCGTCACGGCTGTGGCAGGGCATTCGCATCGAGGCGGGATGGGAGGACGCGCTCGAGGCGGTGCTGCGCGAGCGCCTGAACGCCGTCGCGCTCGAGCACCTGGAGCAGGCCGGGAAGTGGTTCGGCGAGCCCCCGCCGGGCAAGGTCACGGTATTCGCGTATGCGGGCGAGGCCGGTCCGCCTCCCGCGACTCTTGCCGGATGCGAGCCTCTGCGCCTTCGTATCAGCTGCAGCGACGCCCGTCTCGAGGCGGTGCTCGGGGACTGGCTGCACCAGGTCTACGTGATTGCGGACGCGGCGACGGGGCTGGCGGCTCGCGGGCGGCTCCCGGCTGGCGCCGTGCTGGTCACCCGCGACGGGCACGTCTTTACCCGTCACGCAGTGAGCTTCCACGCTCCGGACAGTGAGTTCCACGGCGTGTTGACGCGTCAACGCGAGATCGAGCAGCTGGACGGTGCGATCAAGGCCGCACGGGGCGAGTTCGACGCATTGCGCGCAGCGGCCACGGCGTCCGAGCAGGAAGTCGAAGGACGGCGCACGCGGCTCGATGGATTGCGCGATGCCATCAGCGACCGGCAGCGACACCACCATTCCTTGCAGCTGGAGGCGACGCGCCTCACCGGGCTCGACGAGCAGGTGCGGACCCGCACGCAGCAGATCGTGGCGGAGCTCGCCGAGATCGACGCCCAGTCCGACGTAACGGCAGGGGGCGAGCAGGCGGCGGCCCGGCGCATCGCCGAGCTCCAGGTGGAGGTGGACGAGCAGCGTGTCCAGCAGACGTTGGCGACGGACCTCTACCGCCGTGCTGAAGCGGTGCTTGAGCGACAGCGGTCCGCCTTGCAGCAGGCTCGCGACGAGGTCCAGCAGGCCGCGTTTGCCAGTCAGTTGTGCGACAGCAAGATCCAGGAGATAGAGACTTCGATAAAGGCCATATCGGAGAATGGGCAACGGTTCCGTTCGGCGCTCGAATCGAGGCAGGGGGAACTTGCCGGCTACGACGTATCGCCGCTGCAGCAACGCCTGCAGCTTGCCCTGGCGACGAGGGCTCAATGCGAACAGGCGTTGGCGCGCGCGCGCGATGCGCTTGAAAGCATGGAGAGCGGTCTCAAGGCGATCGACGAGGAACGGCACGCCGCGGAACAGCAGCTCGAACCGCTGCGCAGCCGCATCGGCGAAGCGCGCCTGAAGGAACAGGAAGCGCGGTTGAGCGAAGAGCAATACGCCGGGCAGCTCGCGACAGCGGGCGCAACTGAAGACGAAGTCGCCCGCCAGCTGGAAAAAGGCATGCGACCCGGGGCGCTCGCCGGCGAGATCAACCGGCTCTCCGAGGAGTTGAAGGGCCTGGGCGCGGTCAATCTGGCGGCGCTGGAGGAGCTGGAATCGGCGCGCAGCCGCAAGGATTACCTCGACGCGCAGGCGCGCGACTTGAACGAGGCCATGGCGACGCTGGAGGACGCGATCCGGCGCATCGACCGCGAGACCCGCGAACGGCTGCAGCACACGTTCGATGAGGTCAACAGTCATTTTGGGAAAATGTTCCCGGTGCTCTTTGGCGGCGGACATGCCCGGCTGGTACTGACCGGCGACGAGATTCTGGACGCTGGCGTGCAGGTCACGGCGCAACCCCCCGGCAAGAAGAACACCACCATCCATCTGCTGTCGGGGGGCGAAAAGGCGCTCACGGCGCTCGCCCTGGTGTTCTCGATGTTCCAGCTCAATCCTGCGCCGTTCTGCCTGCTCGACGAGGTGGACGCGCCGCTCGATGATCACAACACCGAACGTTTTTGCGAACTGGTGAGGAAGATGTCCGAGCACTCCCAATTCCTGTTCATCAGCCACAATAAGATCACCATGGAGATCGCCGAGCAGCTGCTCGGCATCACCATGCAGGAAGCGGGGGTGTCGCGCGTGGTGGCAGTCGATATCGAAGAGGCGATGAAGCTTTCCGAAGCGGCGGCCTAGCAGCCTGTCGGACCGGGTGTCATCAACAGTCGGTGTGAACGCATGGATAGTCGCTCTAGGAGTTTGTCGGACTTAGGTCCGACAAACTCCTTATGCAAAACCGCCCGCACGAAGACGGGAGTAACAAGCGGTGAAAACCTCATTTCCAGCCACCGCGCCTACCCAGTGCAGGCCAATTGGGTTTGTTTTTCTGGAATGCATTCAAAATCCTCGGGCGGTTTTGCTGTTAGCAGCCAGTCGGACATCTCAGTCCGACTGGCTGCTAGGTTATCGCCGAGCCGACTGGCTGTAATGGGGCGTTTATTGGCCCGGAACCTTCAATCAGCTGCACTGCATACCGTGCATCCGCTTCACGTTGAAGGCAAGGCGCACTCGATCCCATTCTTGTGTAAGGAATCCGTCGGACCGGACATCGGCGGATTCCCGGCACCGCAAGGTGCGCGATGAGCGACCTGCAGTTGAGCCTGCTCGTCATCGGCGCGGTGGTGGTCGGCGCGGTTTACCTGTACAACTGGCTGCAGGAGCGCAGCCTCCAGCGCCACCTGCAGCAGGCGTTCGGCAATGCGCACGACGATGTGCTGCTCAAGGCGGGTGTCGAATCCGCCCTGGCCGACGGCCGCCTCGAGCCGCAACTCGTGCCGGCGGAGCCCTCGCTCGGCAAAGAAGCCGCGGTTGATGAGACGGCTGCGGTCCCTGCCGCGGCTGGATTCGATGCGCTCCTCGATTACGTCGCCGAGATCAATTCCGCCACGCCGATCGCCGATGCGCTGATCGGCGAACTGTCGAGCAAGATCGCGTCCTGCGGCAAGCCCGCCCGCATGACGGGATTCGAGCCACGCCGCGGCGCCTGGGAGGACGCGGCGCGCAGCGCCGGCGGCCGCTATGCCCGACTGCGGCTGGGGCTGCAGCTGGTGAACCGCGCTGGCGCGGTCAACCCGGCCCAGCTGGCCACCTTCTGCGATGCGGTCAAGCATTGCGCGGACAGAATACCGGCCGAAGCCGTGTGTCCGGACACGCAGGCGTCCCTCAAGGTGGGGCGCGAGCTCGATGCGTTCTGCGCCCATGTCGATGTCGCCATCGGTGTCAACGTGATCGCGCAGGAGGGCCGGACGTTCGCCGGCACCCGGATCCGCGCCCTCGCCGAGTCCGCGGGTTTCAAGCTCGAGCCTGATGGCGTTTTCCACTATCGCAACGAGCAGCGGCAGACGCTGTTCGCGCTGGACAATCACGAGCCCGCGCCATTCCTGCCCGAGAGCATCAAGGGCATCTCCACCCATGGCATCACGCTGCTGCTGGACGTGCCGCGCGTGGCGCATGGCGTTGAGGCGCTTGAGCTCATGTTCCAGATCGCGAGCAGCCTCGCCACGGCGCTGGGTGGGCGCGTGGTGGACGACAACCGCACGGCGCTGAGCGAG
>JBGQGU010000381.1:0-3915 GCA_041497655.1 Gammaproteobacteria bacterium | reverse complement strand
GAATCCTCCCCGGAAAATCCGGAAAGGATCCTGCAACAGGCGCTTCCAGTTCAAATCGTTAACACCTTGCCAAAGCATGAAATCCATTGTCAGTCGTAGACTTACAAGCAGTCTTCAATAAACGTGTCGGACGCTACTGAAGATTGATCTTAAATCACCCGCGAGTAGCGCCGAACCTCGCGGTCGCGCCGCAGGTAGCGGTCGAACACCATGGCGATGCTCCGGATCACGAACCGGCCCCGCGGGGTGATCGTCAACCAGCCGTCCTCGTTCGTGAGCAATCCCAGCCCCTCGAACTCGCGGAGGTCGTCGAGCTCGGCCGCGAAGTAGCGGTCGAAATCGATCAGATAGGCGATCTCGACCGACTCCTTCGACAGCGCAAAGTGGCACATCAGCGACTGGATCACGTGCCGGCGCACGAGGTCGTCCGCGGAGAGCTCGATACCGCGCATGACCGGCAGCTGCCCGCGGTCGAGGCTCTCATAGTAATCCGGCAGCGCGCGGTAGTTCTGGCTGTAGGTGGGGCCGACCGAACCGATGGAGGACACGCCGAGTCCCACGAGATCGGTGTCGCCGCCGGCCGAGTAGCCCTGAAAGTTGCGATGGAGGCGTCCCTGGCGCTGCGCCACCGCGAGCGCGTCCTCCGGCAGCGAAAAATGATCCATCCCGATGTAAACGTAGCCCGCCGCGGTGAGCCGTTTGACCGCGAGCCCGAGGAGCTTCAATCTCGTTTCCGGCGACGGCAGATCCCCGTCGTAGATGCGCCGCTGCGCCTTGAAGAGCTGCGGCAGGTGCGCGTAGTTGTAGAGCGCGATGCGGTGCGGCCGGGCGGCGAGCACCCGCGCCAGCGTCATGTTGAAGGTCATCAGCGACTGCTTCGGCAGCCCGTAGATGAGATCGATGTTGATCGAGGCGAAGCCGGCGCTGCGTGCGGCCTCGATCACTTCCATCGTGCGTTCGGCGCTCTGGAGCCGATGAATCGCCACCTGGACCGCCGGCTCGAAATCCTGCACGCCGAAGCTCACGCGGTTGAATCCCATCTCGCGCAGAGCATGGACCGCCGGCGCGTCCACCGTTCGCGGGTCCACTTCGATCGAATGGTCGCCGCTCACCGAGAGTTCGAAGCGTCCGGCAATCCGCGCGAAGAGCGCGCGCAGCGTCGCCGTGTCGTAGTACGTCGGCGTTCCGCCGCCCCAGTGCATCTGCGTGACCCGCGGGTCATCGCGGAACAACGCGGCCTGGAGCTCGATTTCCTTCCCCAGGTAATCGAGATAGCGCGCGGTTTTCCCCGCATCGCGCGTCACGAACTTGTTGCATGCGCAGTAGTAGCAGATGTCGCGGCAGAACGGCAGATGCACGTAGAGCGCGAGCGGCCTCTGGATGCCTCCGATATTGCGCCGTGCCGCCCACGTGCGGTATTGCTCCGGCCCGAACGCCTCGACGAAGCGGTCGGCGGTCGGATACGAGGTGTAGCGCGGACCGTTGCGGTCGAAGCGACTGACCAGCGAGCTGTCGAATGCAATCGGTGCGGAACTCATGGTCGGGGAAGATCCCTCGCGGGTCCCGGTTCTCGAGACGGGACGAGTATTGCACGCCCGTCCCGGAGGGCCTTGATTTAGATCAAATGGGGGGGCGGACACGGCAGCATACTCCCGGCCATGAAGAGCAAACGCGCGCCCAGTTTGATCGACATCAACAGTCTCCGCGTGGCCTGCTCCTCCTGCAGCCTGCGCGAGCTGTGCCTGCCGGCGGGTCTCGACTCCGGCGAGATGGAGCGGGTGGACCAGCTCGTCACCAACCGGCGCAAGCTCCGGCGCGGCGCAGACCTCTACCGTGCCGGGGAGCCGCTCGCGGCGCTGTTCGCAATCCGTTCCGGCTTCATGAAGAGCTGCGTGCTGCACGACGATGGCCGCGAGCAGGTTGCAGGTTTTCACATGGCGGGAGACCTGCTGGGACTGGACGCGATCGGCGGCGGGAGCCACACCTGCGACACGGTCGCTCTGGAGGACACCGAGGTCTGCGAGATCCCCTTCTCCTATCTCGAGAAGCTCTCACGGGAGCTGCCTTCGCTGCAGCAGCAGCTGCACCGCATCATGAGCCGTGAGATCGTGCGTGATTACGGCGTAATGCTGCTGCTGGGCAGCATGAGCGCGGAGGAGCGGCTGGCGGCGTTTCTGCTCAATCTCTCCCAGCGCTTCGCCGCGCGCGGCTACTCACCGAGCGAATTTCGCCTGCGCATGACGCGCGAGGAAATCGGCAGCTACCTGGGCCTCAAGCTGGAAACGGTAAGCAGGGCTTTTTCCGGCTTTCAGGACCGAAGGTTGATCGAGGTACGGCAGAAACAAGTGCGCATCCTCGATTTTCCCGGCTTGAAGGCCGTGCTCGACCCGAAACGCTGACTCGCGGCTGGCGCCGGCAGCGGCACCCGGCTGGCGCCCGGGTCACTCCATTACACCCTGCCACGGCGGGGTCGCAGGAACTTGTAAGCCTCGTACCACGCCACGCCGGCAATACCTGCGACGGCAGCAGTCACCAGATAGCCGGGCGAGAGCGGCGCGAAGCGGAAGATCTCGGCGACCGGCGGGACGTAGATCGACGCTGCGAGCGCGGCGAGCGTGCCGCCGGTTATCCACCACAGCGCGGGGTTCGGGGAGCGCAGCGTGTCGAACAGGACACGGACGCGAGAGCGGGTCGCGTGGATCATCGCAAGGTTGCCAAACACGATCGCCGCGAACCCGAACGACCGCACTTCGCCGGCTTGGAGACCCTGTCCGACCGCCCACCAGTACGCCAGAAACACGGCGGCCAGCACCGAGGCGCCCAGGACCAGGCTCACCCCCAGCATCTGCGGGCTGAAAAGCGGCTCGCCGGGATCGCGCGGCGGGCGCTGCATGAGGCCCTCATCGCCTCCCTCCGCTTCGAACACGATCGAGCACGCGGGGTCGATCACGAACTCGAGGAACACGATGTGCACCGGGAACAGGAACACCGGCCAGCCGAACGCGAGCGGCAGGAAAGACATCCCCGCGATCGGTACGTGCACCGCGAGCAGATAGCGCATCGCGTTGCGGATGTTCTCGTAGATACGCCGGCCGAGCCGGACCGCGAGAACGATCGAGTTGAAATCGTCCTCGAGCAGCACCAGCGCGGACGCCTCGCGCGCGACGTCGGTGCCGCGCTTTCCCATCGCCACGCCGATGTGCGCGGCCTTCAGCGCCGGTGCGTCGTTGACGCCGTCGCCGGTCATCGCCACCACCTCGCCGTCGGCCTTGTAGGCGGTGATGAGCTGCAGCTTCTGCTCGGGCCGGATGCGCGCGAATATGTTGATGTGCCGCACCTCCCGTGCCAGCGCGGGGGCTTCCATCGCGGCAATCTCCGCACCGGTCAGCACGCCGCCTTCCGCCGCGATGCCCGCCTGGCGCGCGATGGCGAGCGCCGTGCCGGGATAGTCTCCGGTGATCATGACGACGCGCACGCCCGCGCCCCGGCACAGCGCGATCGCTTCCGGCACGCCGGCGCGCAGGGGATCGGCGAGCGCGACGAAGCCGAGCCAGGTAAACCGGTAGTCGCGGGGATCCTCGGGCCAGTGCGGCCGGTCCCACTGCGCTTCTGCGACCGCGAGCAGCCGCAGCCCCCGTTCGCTCGCGCGCTCGACCTCATCCATGGCGCTCGCGATTGCCGTGCTATCGAGACGGCACAGCGCGAGCACCGTTTCCGGCGCGCCCTTGATGGCGATGCGCCGCTCGCCCGCGGGCGAGCGCCAGGCGTGGCACACCGCGAGGAATTCACCCGTCATCGGGTAATCCCGATCGAGCGTCCAGGCGCGGCGCATCCCGTCCGCGCGTTCGCCGGCGGCGGAGAGTATGGCCCGCTCCATGGGATCGAACGGTTCGAGCTCGCAGGCGAGTGCGGCGG
>JBGQGU010000380.1:0-3921 GCA_041497655.1 Gammaproteobacteria bacterium | reverse complement strand
TTCGTACCTGTATCCAGTGTGTCGCTGATGATTCCGGAGCCTCGCTCTGGAATCATCGGACGATGATGGTGATGTTGAAATCGCCCCTTAACAGCGATACCGCATATCCGCCCTGGGCGCCGCCCACCGCCTTCTGGAATTCAGCGAGCGTCTGCACGCGCCGGCGGTTGATGGCATAGAGGATGTCGCCGGAGCGGAAGCCGGCTTGCCACGCGCGGCTCGCCTGCTCGACGGCCGATACGACCAGCCCGCCGCCGCGCAGCTGCTGGTAGAGCAGGCTGCCCCGCTCGATGACCACGACGCTCATCCCGGGCAGTTCCGGTACCGGGCGGGCCTCTCCCTCGGCCGCTTCCCGCGGGGGCGCAATGCGCGTGCGTATGACGCGTGACTCGCTCCCGCGCAGCACCCGTAGCTCGATTTCCTCTCCTACCGGCGTCAGCCCGAGCCGCGCCCGCATCTCGGCGGCTGCGCGTACCGGGCGACCGCCCAAAGCGACGACCACGTCGCGCTCGCGCAGCCCGGCCTTCTCCGCGGGGGATCCGGCGTGGACGCCGGCGATGACCACGCCCTCGGCCGCACTCACTCCGAGCTTTTTCGCGATATCGGGGGTGAGGTCCACCATGTCGATGCCGAGCCGCCCGCGCCTGACTTCGCCGAAGCGCACGATCTGGGCGAGCACCGCACGCGCCATGTTGGAGGGCACCGCGAAGCCGATGCCGACGTTGCCGCCGGAGGGGCCGATGATCGCGGAGTTGATGCCGACCAGCTCGCCGCGCAGGTTGACGAGCGCGCCGCCCGAATTGCCGGGGTTGATCGAGGCGTCGGTCTGAATGAAGTCCTCGAAGCCTTCGGGCGAAAGGCCGCTTCTGCCCAGCGCGCTCACGATGCCCGAGGTGACCGTTTGCCCGATGCCGAACGGGTTGCCGATCGCGATCACGTAATCGCCGACCTGCAGCGTGTCCGAGTCGCCGATGCGGATCGCGGAAAGGCCCTTGGCCTCGATCTGGAGCACGGCGATATCGGTGCCGGGATCGGTGCCGACGAGCTTCGCCGCCAACTGGCGGCGGTCCTTGAGCGTGACGACCACCTGCTCGGCATTGCGGATCACGTGGTGGTTGGTGATTACGTAGCCGCGCGCCGCGTCCACGATGACCCCCGAGCCCGCGGCCTGCTCCTGCGGCCGGTCGGGCAGATTGAAGAAGCGGCGGAAGAAGGGATCGGCAAACAGG
Organism: Gammaproteobacteria bacterium; assembly: GCA_041497655.1. GTDB lineage: Bacteria > Pseudomonadota > Gammaproteobacteria > Burkholderiales > SG8-41 > SG8-41. The sequence goes on along the minus strand of JBGQGU010000380.1, from coordinate 2,692 downwards.
GGGTTCGCTTCGAGCGGCGAGCGCGTGATGACCGAAATGTTCACCACCGCCGGAGTCACCTCGTTGACCAGCGGCGCCAGCGTCGGCAGGCCGCGCGCGTCCGTCTGCGATTGCGCTGCCTCCAGGGAGGCAGCGCAATAAATTGCGGCAAGCATGCCGCAAGTCCAGAGCATCAGATAACGGATCATGGGGGGTAATTAATCTAAACCAGTTTACTGAAATAGCGCTGCTATTTCAGTATTTGAAACAGATTGTTGAAATCATCCGTCCACACCCGCAGCCCGGGAATGCTTTCGATTTCACTCACGTACTCGGCGATCTCGGGGCGCTCGAGCAGGGCCTGGTCGCGCGTGACGAGCACCCAGTCGGTGCGGGCAAGATCGCTATCCTCGGCATCGTCCGCAATCAGCGCCACGTGCAGATCGTGCTCACTGGCGATGCGCTTGACTACCGGGGCGAGATGGAGGAAGCGGTTCGTGACGTGGAACGCGATCACGCCTTCGGGCTTCACGTGCCGGAGATAGACCGCCAGTGCCTCGCGCGTGATGAGATGAACCGGGATCGAGTCGCTCGAGAACGCGTCGATTACCAGCAGGTCGTAGTTCTGGGGCGGCTCACGCTCCATGGAGAGCCGTGCGTCGCCCAGGACATGCTCGATCTTCGCGCCGCTGTCTCCGAGGAAGGTGAACTCGCGGTTCGCGATGTCCACCACCTGCGGGTTGATTTCGTAGAAGCGGTAGATGTCACCCGGGCGCCCGAACACGGCCAGCGTGCCGGTGCCGAGCCCCACCACCCCCACGCGCATCCCGGAGCCGTCCAGTGCCTTGATCGCGCGCGCGACACCCGAGGTGGCGCCGTAGTAGGTGGTCGGCTCGCCGCTCCGCTCCGGGTCGCGGTACTGCTCGCCGTGCATGATCACGCCGTGCATGAGGCGCCGCACCGCGTCCTTCTCGCCGTCGGCGCCGATGTCCTTCACGCGCAGGGCGCCGTAGAAGTTGCGCGTCATGACACGCGTGTCCTCGGCGAGATACCCGATGTACGCATAGACGTGGTAGCCGGTGAAGCCGACGGCGGCAAGCACCAGCATCGGTACTGCCGAGTGCATGAGGCGCGTGACGTACGCGGCGATCAGCAGCGTCACCACCAGCCCGATGCCGAACTCGTAATAGGTATTGAAGACCTTGACGGCGATGAGGCCCACAGCGATGCCGCCGAGCGCGCCCCCCAGCGACACCATGAGATAGAAGGTGGTGAGATAGCGCGGAACGGGCTTCCTCGCCGCGAGCTCGCCGTGAAAGAACATGCACATCACGAACAGCCCGACCAGGCTGAGCGGGACCGCTTCCTTGATGTCCATGATGCCGCGCTCTTCGTGCAGCGCCCACGCCAGCGCGCAGACGATGACGAGCAGCGGCCCGATGAAAATGCGTCGCTGGTACCATCCGCGCCCTTCGAAGCACAGGATGAAGGTGACGAGGTAGAGCATGAGCGGCAGGATCCACAGGAACGGTACCGATGCGACATCGTGCGTGATGTGATTGGTCACAGCGAGCAGCATGGACGCGCCCATGGCGGAGAGCAGCACCCACGCCGCGTAATCGCGGGGCCCGGGCGGCGGGCCCGCGTTGGAAATAGGGGACAGACCACTATTTCGGTGCCCAACAGCAGCGGGTTCTATCCCCGAAATAGTGGTCTGTCCCCTATTTCCTGCAACGGCGTTCCGCCCCCTCAGGCTGTACACGGCGGAAGCCGCACACAGCGCGACAAACGCGACGTACGCCGTGCTCCAGCCCCAGGACTGGGCCGCCGTGGTGATCCAGGGCTCGAACGCGAATGGATAGGAGACCAGCGCGAGCAACGAGCCGAAGTTGGACAGCGCGAACAGGCGGTACACCGTGCCCGCGGGAAAGGTGCGCGCGAACCATGCTTGCGCCAGCGGCCCGGTGGTGGAAAGCAGGAAATAGGGCAGTCCGATGGTGACGCCGAGCAGTCCCAGGATGCGCCACGTCGGGTCCTCGTCGCCGGCGGGCTTCCAGTCCGCGCCCGCGATGATGGGCAGCGAGGCGAGGCTCGCGGCGAGGAGCACGATGTGCAACACGACCTGTCTGCGCGCGGTGAGCTTGCGCGTGGTCCAGTCCGAATAGGCGTAGCCTGCAAGCAGCAGGGACTGGAAGAACACGAGGCAGGTGGTCCACACCGCGGCCGAGCCGCCGAACCACGGCAGGATCTGCTTGGCGATGATCGGCTGGACCAGGAACAGCAGGAACGCGCTCGTGAAGATCGTGAGGGCGTAGAGAGTCATCCGGCGGGCGATTCGGAAAAAGCGCGTATTATACGGCGCGAAACGAAATAGACAGGACAAGTAGGACCAAAACCACAATGGACAGGATTAACAGGATTAACAAGATTCAAACATCAAGAACTCGCTGTCTATCGGCTCTTGATCTAATCCTGTAAATCCTGTGAATCCTGTCTATTCTGGTCTTGATTTTCAATATTGTTGAATCCTGTCCGTTCTTCGATGGGCCCTAGAACGTTTCTCGGCGTTGTTGCGTTGACGGTCGCGCTGTCGTGGCAAGGCAACGCGCACGCGGTATGCCCGAGCTACGAGCGGGTCAACACGATCCTCCGATTCATGGAGGCAAGGGAGCCCGTGCGCGGCCTGCGAGCGGACCTCTCCATGCAGGACGGG
>JBGQGU010000379.1:0-3945 GCA_041497655.1 Gammaproteobacteria bacterium | reverse complement strand
GGTGGTCCTGTTCGCCGCCGAGAACGGGATCAAGGCCGAGTTACAGCTCGTCGATCTGTTCACCGGAGAGCATTACAAGCAGCCCTTCGAAGCGATCAGTCCGAGCCACCTCGTTCCCGTTCTCGAGGATGACGGCTTCCGATTGACCGAGAGCTCGGCGATCCTCAAGTACCTTGCCGACAAGATTGAGTCCCCTGCCTACCCGAAGGATCTCCGCCAGCGCGCGCGCGTCAACGAGAGGATGGACTGGATCAACACTCAGCTCTGCCGCGACTTGGTCTACGGGTTCGTCTACCCGCAGATCCTCCCGACGCACAAGCGGCCGAGCGCGGAGGTCCAGGCGGCGACGCTCGCCTGGGGCAGGGAGCGGGCCATCGGCTGGATGAAGGTGCTCGACGAGCACCTGATCGGCCCGAAGAACGGCTATCTATGCGGCAATCAGATATCGATCGCCGACTACTTCGGCGCTTCATTCGTCGTGCTGGGCAAGGTGGTCCGCAGCAATTACGCGGCCTATCCGAACGTGGAGCGCTGGCTCGGCAACATGAAGCGGCTCAAGAACTGGAAACAGGTGAACGAGGCCGTCGACGGCTTCGCCGCCTCGCTCAAGGACGCCCCGCTGCAGCCGCTCTGACCCAGGGAGATTTCACCATGATCCTGAAGCTTCATCACAATGCATACCGCTGCCGTGATTCCGGGGAGACGCGGAAATTCTATGAGGACTTTCTCGGGCTGCGCCTCGCGGGCACGCTCGAGATCAAGGAGACCAAGAGCGGCCGCCGGACCGATACGCTGCACACTTTCTACGAGCTCGGCGACGGTTCATACCTCGCGTTCTTCGAGGCCCCGGACATGCCCTTCGAGTTCAAGCCGCAACATGACTACGACCTCCACATCGCGCTCGAGGTGGACAAGCCCGCGCTGAAGGCCATGCTGGCGAAAGGCAAGGAACGGGGTATCGAGACGCGCGGCATCTCCGACCACGGGTTCATCCACTCGATCTACTTCAGGGACCCCAACGGCTACGTGATCGAGCTGACGGCAAAGATGCCCGGCCATGACCAGGCGATGGACCCTGCGACCAACGGCGCCCGCGCCAAGCTGGACAAGTGGCAGGGAGCCAAGCTGCGTGCTGCCGTGGTCCGGGCCTGAGACGACCCCCATCCCAACCTTCCCCCTGAGGGGGCAGGAGATTACTTATAACACCGTGAGCGGAAAAAACATTTCCCCTCCCCTTCAGGGGGAGGGTTAGGGTGGGGGTGGGGGTGGAGCGGTTTCATACCGTTGCGGACGATTAGTTCTTCTTCAATCTCTGCTGCGCCTGGAACCGCCGAAACCGCAGGAATTCCTCCGGTGAGATGCGGCCGTCGCCATCGGTGTCCACGCGTTGAAACTCGCGCTCGATGACGGTAAACCGGCCCTGGACTTCCTCACGCGACAAATAGCCGTCGCCGTTGCGGTCGGCCGATTTGAACTCCTGCGCGGTTTTCTTCCGGAATTCCTCCAGACCGGGCCGCTGCGTGTCGCCGGGACGCTCGGCGCGTTCGCGCTCCGGACGTGCACGCGATGTTTCCCGCGGATCGGCGGGTGGCTGCTCGCCGGCGGCCGGCGTCGGCCTGGGCTTGGGCGCTTTCGCCTCGGGAGCGGGTGACTCTCCCGGCGCCGCCGTCTGCGCCGAGCGCTGCTTGTTCCACGCGGTGATGGCCAGAATCGCAACCAGCAGGACCGCGGCTATTCCCACCCAGCGCCAGCCCGACCCGGACTTCTCGGACGGTTGCGGCGAGAATCGCCTCGCTGCGGGCGCGGGCTGCGTCCTCTGGAGCGGCTGGGCCGCGACTACCGTGGGCGCGGATTGCGGGGTTATCCGCGTCGTGGCGGGCGCAGCCGCCTGCCCTTCCAGCGCCCGCTTCCAATCCTGCACGCTTTGCGGGCGCAGTTTCTCGTCGAGCGCGAGCGCCCATTCGATCGCCCGCAGGAACGGCTCGCTCACCCGTCCGCGCGCCAGGGCGAGCTTGCCGGGAAGGGTGTCGCCCTTCATCCGGCTCACCGCGTCCGGCGGATTGTCGTTTACCAGGGCCCGGTACATCACGCCGGCCATCGCGTAGATATCCGACCACGGCCCCTGGTGCCCGTCGCTCGCGTATTGCTCGAGCGGCGCGTAGCCCGGCGTCAGCACCGAGGTAAGGCTCTTGGTGACGCCGCCGATGGCATGGCGCGCCGCGCCGAAGTCGATCAGCACCGGGCTGCCGGATTCGCGGACGAAGATGTTGGAGGGCTTGATGTCGCGGTGGAGAAAGCCCGTTGCGTGGACCGCCTGCAGCCCGTCGAGCAACGGCATCAGGATGCTCTTCAGCCTCGCCTCGTCCGGCTGCAGGCCGCGCTTCAGCATCTGGTTGAGCGACTCGCCCTTCTCGTAGTCCATCACCATGTAGCCGGTGCCGTTCGCCTCGAAATAGCGGTTCACCCGCACGATGTGCGGATGGCTGAATTTCGCGAGGGTGCGCGCCTCCAGGATGAAGCGATCGAGCCCCCACTGGTATTCGCGTTGCAGCTCGCCCGTGATCGGCACGATGCTGCCGTCGAGCGCGCGCACGGCGAGGTCGGTCGGCAGATACTCCTTGATCGCGACGTGCTTCTCGAGATGGGTGTCCCAGCCGAGATAAGTCATGCCGAAGCCGCCGGCCCCGAGCACCGATTCCAGCCGGTACTCGAGCAACATGCTCTGGAGCGGGAGCGCGTTGCGGTAGGTAGTCGTTTCAGGCATGCCTGATGAGGCGTGACTAGGAATCTAGGTGACCAGGTGACTAAGAGTCGGTAACAGAATGAACTCCCCTCCTGCCCGAGGAGGGGTGGCGCGAAGCGACGGGGTGGTGGGAGTCATGCATAGGTGCTTCATTGTGTTACAGACTCTAAGTGACTCGTCGGACGACAATAGTATCTCCCGACGTCGCAATTACTCAGTCACTTAATCACCCAATCACTCAGTCACTGCTGTTGAGCGCTTGCTCCATCGCCTCCAGCAAGGCTTCCGGGTCCTGCGCGCCGGAGACGCCCACCTTGCGGTTGAAGATGAAGTACGGCACGCCGCCGATGCCGGCGCTCCGCGCCTCGACATCCGCCCGGGCGACCTGGTCGCGGTCCGCGTCGCTGGCGAGATAGTCCGCCGCCGCCTTGCGGTCGAGCCCGGCGCGCTCGGCGATGCCGGCGAGCGTTTCCCGGTCGGTGAGATTCGCGCCCTCCGTGAAGTGGGCGCGGAACAGCTCCTCGGCCAGCGCGTCCTGCTTGCCGGCGCGCTCCGCGTAGCACAGCAGCCGGTGCGCGTTGAGCGTGTTGGGCTGGACCTTCATCTTCTCGTATGCGAACGGGAGGCCGACTTGGCGGCCCGCCATGGTGACCCGCTCATAGACGCCCTTGCCGCGCGCGCCGAATTTCCGCGCCACGTATTCATCGCGCGAAATACCGTCCTCGGGCAAGTCGGGATTGAGCTGAAACGGCAGCCAGCGCACGGCCGGCTCTGGCCCATCGGGATGGCGCTCGTGGTAGAGGCTCAACGCCTTTTCCAGCTTGCGCTTCCCGATGAAGCACCAGGGTCAGACCACGTCGGAAACGATGTCTATCTGAAGTTTCTTCTCGCTCATATGTGTAACGACAAAATCAAAAGATTAGACAGGATTAACAGGATTTACAAGATTGAAACCAACACAAGACAGAACTCACACTGCCAGAACCTACGGGTCTTTGTAGGAGGCTAATCCTGTTAATCATGTAAATCCTGTCTATTTGCTTTTCCAGTCCTTGAACTGCTCCCGCAGTTTAGCCTTCAGCATCTTGCCCGTCGAGGTGCGCGGAATCTCGTTCACGAACACGACGCCGTCCGGCAGCCAGAATTTCGCGAACTTCGGGGCGAGGTAGTCGCGCAGCTCGTCCGCCGTCGCCGATTGCCCG
>JBGQGU010000378.1:0-3960 GCA_041497655.1 Gammaproteobacteria bacterium | reverse complement strand
TTCACGCGCAGCGCGAGCGGCGGGCGCGAATTGCCTGCTTCGAGTGCCGCCGCGTAGTGCACCGGGTACTGGACGCGCAGCTTGTCTATCCACCACTGCGGGTGGCAATAACGGGCGGTTTCCGTGCGCAGCGCGCGCGCGCCGAGAGCCGCGCGCCTGCGGAGAAAATTGCGCAGCACCGCATTGGCGAGCCCCTTGGCTGAAGTGAGACCGAGGGCATGGCAAGCGCTCACTGCGTGGTCCACGATCGCGTACGGCGCGGCGCGGGTATGCGCGAGCTGGTAGAGCGCGACCAATAGCAGCGCACGCAGCCGCGCGTCCTTCAGCGGCTTTTCCAGCAATGCCTCGAGCAGCGCCTCGAGCCGCGCGAGAAAACGCAGCGCGCCGTAGGCAAGATCCTGCACCGCCGCGCGGCTGCGCTCGTCGAGCTGCGAGTGCCGTCGCCACACTGCCGCGAGCTCGGAGTCGAGGCTGCGCCCGGCGAGCACGCCACCGAGCACCGCGGCCGCGAGCCGCTGGACCTCAACCATCGCGCGAGCCGAAGCGCGCGCCGCGCGCCAATCTGAAGCCGGAGAGGAAAGCGCCCGCCGCAAGTCTCTTTCCACCCGCACGTTGCAGCTCGGTGATGCGCAGCCCATCGCTGCCACACGCCACCACGATGCCGGCGGGCTCCGCCGCGCAGACTGTGCCCGGTGCCGCGCTGAGCCCGCGTTCGATGCGCGCGCGCCAAACCTTCAGCCCCACACCTTCGTGCCGGGTCTGTGCGCCCGGAACGGGATCGAACGCGCGTACCTGGCGTTCGATCTGCGCCGCCGTCTTTCGCCAGTCGATCTCCGCTTCGCCCTTGCTGATGCGCGCGGCATAGGTCGCAACGTTCCCATCCTGCGCCCTAGGTGCGTGCGGCGTTTCGAGCGCGCGCACGAGCAAACGCGCCCCCAGCATGGCCAGTTTGTCGTGCACAGCGCCCGCAGTGTCGTCGGGCGAGATTGCGATCGCCTCCTGCAGCAGGATGGGCCCGGTATCGAGGCCTGGGTCCATCTGCATGATGGTGATGCCGGTCGTGCTGTCTCCCGCGAGCAACGCGCGCTGGATCGGCGCCGCGCCGCGCCAGCGCGGCAGCAGCGAGGCGTGCACGTTGAGACAGCCGCGCGGAGGAAGTGCGAGCAACGCGGGCGGCAATATCAGCCCGTACGCCGCGACGACCACCGCCGCCGGGCGTGCTGCTGCAATGGCGCTTAGCGTCGCGGGATCCTCAAGCGCGGCAGGTTGCAAGAGGGAGAGGCCGCGGTCGAGCGCCAGTTGCTTGACCGCCGAGGGCTGGGGCTTAAGACCGCGGCCGGCCGGCCGGTCCGGCCGGGTCAGGACCAGCGCGACTTCGTGGCCCGCCTGCAGCAGGCCATTGAGCGATACTGCCGCGAACTCCGGGGTTCCCGCGAAGACGAGCTTCAAGGAATCAGAGTACCAGCCGCCGGGCTTCGGGCTCCACCGTCCGCCGTTCCTGCTTCCTCAATCTGGCAAGGATGCGGCCTTGCTTGAGACGGGAAAGTTTTTCGACGAATACCTTGCCCTCGAGGTGATCCATTTCGTGCTGAATGCATACCGCAAGCACACCCTCCGCCTCCAGGGTGAAAAGCTCGCCGCCGGCATCCAGCGCGCGCACCGTCACGCGCTCCGCCCGCCGCACCTTTTCGTACACCCCCGGCACCGAGAGGCAACCCTCCTCGACGTCAGCTTCGCCGCTAGCGGCGAGGAGTTCGGGATTGATGAACACCCGCAATTGGCCGCGGGTCTCGGAGATATCGATCACGATGACCTGGACATGGACATCCACCTGTGTTGCAGCCAAGCCAATCCCTGGCGCGGCATACATCGTATCAGCCATGTCCTTGATTAATTTGCGAATCCGCTCGGTGACCCGGCCGACCTTGGCAGACTGCTGGTGTAGTCTCGGGTCGGGATAGCGTAAGATCGATAGCAAAGCCATAAAAAGCTTGCGAATTTAACCAGCTAGATGCAGAATTTAATCCAATATCTCGGGCGCAGTTCCGTCTTGGGGACTGCGCCTCTTAGTCTGTCAATTGGGGGCGTGTCATGCGTAAAGCAATTATATCCCTGATTTTACTGATGACTCCGCTCGCGCCGGCGCTGGCCGCCGATGTCAGTGCACTACAGGAAGGTGCGCCCGACCAATACATCGTCGTCCCGGGCGACACCCTGTGGGGCATCTCCGGCCGCTTCCTCAAGGACCCCTGGAAATGGCCCGAGCTGTGGCGGATGAATCAGGAACAGCTCAGAAATCCCCATCGCATTTACCCGGGGGATGTGATCGTGCTGGATCGCTCAGGCGCGGAGCTGCAATTGCGGTTGCTGAGAAGCGGTGAACCAGCTGCTGTTGCGGCTGCGGCTGCTGCTCCTGCCGCCGCTGGCGCCCCTCCAGTGGCCGCGAGGGATACCGTGAAGCTCTCGCCCAGGGTGCGGGCAGTACCGCTCGCGGACAAGGCGATCCCAGCCATTCCGCCGTCGGTGATCGAGCCATTCCTGTCCCGGCCGCTGGTGGTCGGCCAGGACGAACTCGACAGCGCGCCTTTTGTCCTTGCCAACCAGGAGAACCGCGTGGCAATCGGCGCCGGCAACGTTGCTTACGCCGAGGGCCTCGGCTACGACAAGGGCGATCTATGGCAGGTTTTCCGCCGCGGCGACGCCCTGATTGATCCCGAGACCAATGAAATATTGGGCTACCAGGCAACCTACCTGGGCGAAGCGCGGGTGATCCGCCGCGGCGATCCGGCCACGATCGAAATCACCAAGTCGGCGCAAGAGATTTATGCCGGCGACCGCCTGCTGCCCGCCGCGAAGGAAAACCCGACTTTCTCCTATGTGCCGCGCGCGCCGTGGAAACCGGTGCGCGGGCGCATCATGTCGACCTACGCCAGCCTCGGAGAAACTGGCCCGCTCGGCATCGTGGCGCTGTCCAAAGGGTCGAAGGACGGCCTTGAGGTCGGACACGTCTTGGCGATTCACCGCAGCCAAAGCACGCTCAGGTACGGAACGCGCATGGCACCCCTCTATGGAGAGCAGGGATTGACCGCGGACGACTCGCCGCGGTCCTATTACAGCGAAGAGATCACGCCGCGCGACGCGCCGCTTTACCAGCGCGGCCGGCGCATCACCGAGGAGGAAGCTGCCAAATTGCCCGACGAGCGCTTCGGCCTGGTGATGGTGTTTCGCACCTTCGACCGCGCCGCATTCGGGCTCGTGATGCAGGCCTCGCGTCCGGTTGCGGTCAACGACCTCGTCACCAACCCCTGATCCCGCTGGGCGCCGCGCCGGCGCGGCGGGCGGCAGCCTTGGGTCCGCCGCATGCCGCTCGACCCGGAACTCGTCTCCTGGCTCAAGCTGAGCCTCACGCCCGGCCTGGGCGGCGCGGCCCTGCGCCAACTGCTTGCAGCCTTCGGTGACCCCCAGCGCGTGCTTGCCGCGAGCCGTAGCGCGCTCGCGCGGCACGTGGCCGATGCCACCGCTGCCGCCATCACGCACGGCGGCGCCGAAGAGGCGGTGGCCGCCGTCGGCGCCTGGCTCGAGGACCCGGCGAACTGCGTTCTCACCCTGGCCGACGACCATTACCCGCCACGGCTCCTGCAAATCCCGGACCCGCCGCCGTTGCTCTACGTCAAAGGCCGCGCCGAGCTGCTGTCGCGGCCATCGCTCGCCGTCGTCGGCAGCCGCAACGCGACCGCGCAGGGCATGGCCAACGCCGAGGCCTTCGCCAGGACGCTCTCCGATGCCGGACTGACCGTGGTGAGCGGGCTCGCGCTCGGCGCCGACGCCGCGGCGCATCGCGGCGGGCTGGCCGGCGCCTCCAGCAGCGTGGCGGTCCTGGGCACCGGCGTCGACCTCGTCTATCCCGCCCGCAACCGAGCGCTGGCGCACCAACTGGCGCAGAATGGCGCGCTCGTTTCC
>JBGQGU010000377.1:0-3964 GCA_041497655.1 Gammaproteobacteria bacterium | reverse complement strand
CGCCACCAGCAGCGTCGCGGACGCGTAGCGCAGCGGGCGCGAATCGAGCAGCTTGCGCAGCTTCAACCGCCGACCCTTTCCTGCTGGATGAGCCACTTTTCTCCGGCTTTGACCATCACCAGCGTCTTGGTGCTGGAAACGTTGAGGGCATCCGAACGGTAGTGCTGGCGGAAGGTCACCGTTACGCGTCCGCTGTCGCTGAACACCACCTTGGGCGAATCGACGTCCACCTGGATCTTGCGCGGCTTGGCGATGCGCGCCTTGCGCTGCGCCTCCCAGTTGCTGCGGGGTTCGCCATTGGGCGTCTTGAAGTCCGTCGCGTACAGCGCGAGATAGCCCGGGACGTCGTTTTCCGACCAGGCCTTCGCCCACCGATTGAGCGCGCTCAGCACTTCATCCGGATTGCTTGACGGCTTGGCGGGGGGCTTGATCGGAGCGGACTTGGCCGCCGGCACTGCCGCCTTGCCCGGTGGCTGCACAACCGGTGCCGGCGGCTTCTGCGCGGGCGTTGCCACCGCGACCCGGGTCGCATCCGGCTTCGTTGCGGCGGCCTTCGGGGGGCGCGGGCTGCCCAGGAAGAGATCCTTGATCAGGTTGAGTTTGATCTGCGCGTTAGCATTGCTCTTGTCGAGTTGCAGCGCCTTGTCGTAGGCCTGGCTCGCCATCTTGGCGTAGATGTCCCCGAGGTTCTCGTGCGCGGTGGCGTAGCTCGGATGCGTGCGGATCGCCATCTCGAGCGCGGAACGCGCCTTTTCGTACTGGCCTTGCGAGGCGTAGAGCACCGCCAGATTGTTGTAAGGCTCGGGCAGCTCCGGGAACTCCTGGGTGAGCTCCGTGAACAACTTGATCGCGTCGTTGGGCTTGCCCTGCTCGGCGAAAATCAGCCCCTTGAGAAAGCGCCCGCGCGCGTCCTTGGGTTTGCCCTTGAGATAAACATCGACGCGATCGAGCGCGCGATCGAACTGGTTTTGCTTGAACAGCTGATTGGCGTCCTGCAGCTCGTCGCTCTGGGCCGCCGCCGGAGCAGCGGCGACGAGGGCGCCAGCCAGGATCACAAGGAGTGCAGCCAAGCGCAAGGCGGTGTGGGGCATCGTGCTATACTTTTCCGAGAATTTCAGTGGGTTAGTCGTAAAATCCTCGAAATTTTACCAAGAACGCCGGGCAATTCAAACTGCACATTTTCGCGTCCTCTCTGGCACCTTTCCCGCCCTCCGGCCGGTGACCGTCATCCCAGGAGTTTGCCGGACTTAGCTCCGACAAACTCCTTATGCAAAACCGCCTGCACGAAAATGGAGGCAGAAAGCAATGAAAACTTCATTTCGAGCCTGCTCGTCCGCCCTTTGGAGGCCAACAAGGGTCGCTATCCGGGGTTTCATTCGAAATCCGCAGGCGGTTTTGCTGTTAGCAGCCTGTCCGACACCTAAGTCCGACAGGCTGCTAGGCGGCCCGGACGCCAGCGTGAGCAGGCGACGGGCCCACCTGTGCTGAAGATCTACAACACACTGGCTCGCGAGAAGCAGGAGTTCGTCCCCCTGGCGGCCGGCAAGGTCCGCATGTACGTCTGCGGCATGACGGTCTACGACTACTGTCATCTCGGCCACGCTCGGGTCATGCTGGTGTTCGACGTGGTGCGGCGCTGGCTGCGCGCGCTGGGGTTCGACGTCACCTACGTGCGCAATATCACCGATATTGACGACAAAATCATCAAGCGCGCGCAGGAGAACGGCGAGGCGATCGGGGCGCTCACCGCGCGCTTCATCGCGGCGATGAACGAGGACAATGCCGCGCTCGGGGTCGAGAAACCCGACTACGAGCCGCGCGCCACCGAGCACGTGCCGGGCATGCTGAAGATGATCGAGGCGCTCGAGCGCCGCGGCCTCGCCTATCGCGCGGGGAACGGCGATGTCAACTACTCGGTGCGCAAGTTTCCCGCGTACGGAAAGCTGTCCGGGAAGTCGCTGGATGACCTGCGCGCCGGCGAGCGCGTGGAGATCGACCTCGGCAAGCAGGATCCCCTCGACTTCGTGCTGTGGAAGAAGGCGAAGGACGGCGAGCCGTACTGGGAGTCCGCATGGGGCAGGGGACGCCCCGGCTGGCATATCGAGTGCTCGGTGATGTCGAGCGCGCTGCTCGGGAACCATTTCGACATTCACGGCGGCGGGCAGGACCTGCAGTTCCCCCATCACGAGAACGAGATCGCGCAATCGGAGGGGGCGAACCAGTCGAAATTCGTCAATTACTGGATGCATAACGGCTTCGTGCGCGTGGACAACGAGAAGATGTCGAAATCGCTCGGCAACTTCTTCACCGTGCGCGAGGTGCTCGCGAAATATAAGCCCGAGGTGATCCGTTTCTTCATCGTCCGGGCGCACTACCGCACCGCACTCAATTATTCCGACCAGCACCTGGAGGACGCCAAGCACGCGTTGGCCCGCCTTTACACGGCGCTGAAGGGCCTCGAAGCCGCAGCGGGACCTGTCGACTGGAACGACCCGCACGCGAAGCGCTTCCGCGAGGCGATGAACGACGACTTCAACACGCCGGAGGCGGTCGCGGTGCTGTTCGATCTCGCCAACGAACTGAACAAGAGCCGTTCGGCAAAGGAGGCGGCACTGCTGAAATCGCTGGCGGGCATACTCGGCCTGCTCCAGCGCAAGCCGGAGCAGTTCCTGCAGGGAACCGTAGCTGCCACGACTGGCCATGCGGCAGGCATGGCATCTGTCCGAGGTGAGACGGCTGTCATGTACTCACCACAAGCAATTGAACGGCTAATATCGGAACGCGCCGCAGCCAGAATTGCCAAGAATTTTTCCGAAGCTGATCGCATTCGAAAGCAACTGTTAGACGCGGGCATAGTCTTGGAGGACGGGCCACAAGGCACTACTTGGCGTCGGAGTTGACGGGCGCGCTCGGTGTCGGCGCTGGTAACTCGACTACCCCTTCCCCCTTGATGGGGGAAGGTTGGGATGGGGGTGATTGCCGCTCGCAGGTAATAACACCCCCACCCTATCCCTCCCCCATCAAGGGGGAGGGGATTATTAGAGACGCAGCTCCCTTCCCTCGAGGGAGCGGAATGTGAGATGGGATGCTCCTCGCTCTGCAAAGCGCTTTCGGTTTTCTCGCGATCATCGCGATCGCCTGGCTGTTTTCCGAGGACCGGCGGAGAGTGCCGTGGCGCATCGTGGTCTCCGGCGCGCTGCTGCAGATCGTGCTGGCGGCGGCCCTCCTCAAGCTGCCGCTGTTCAGGGACCTGTTCCTCGCCTTGAACGAGCTGCTTTCCGCGCTGGAACAAGCGACCCAGGAGGGCACCCGCTTCGTGTTCGGCTTCCTCGGCGGCGGGCCGCAGCCGTTCGAAGAACGGCCCGGATCGTCGAGCTTCGTTCTCGCATTCCGCGCATTGCCGTTGATCCTCGTGGTGAGCGCGCTCTCCTCCCTGTTGTTTTATTGGCGGGTACTGCCCGCCGTCGTGCGCGGGATATCCGCAGTGCTGGAGAAGGTAATGGGGGTGGGCGGCGCGGTGGGGCTTTCCGCCGCGGCCAACATCTTCGTCGGCATGGTGGAAGCGCCGCTCTTCGTGCGGCCGTACCTGAGGGGGATGAGCCGCGGCGAGATCTTCATCGTCATGACCGGCGGCATGGCGGGCATCGCGGGCACGGTGATGGCGCTCTATGCCGCAATCCTGGGCCCGGTGGTGCCGGACGCGATGGGCCACATCCTGTCGGCGTCCATCATCAGTGCCCCTGCCGCGATCCTGATCGCGGGGGTGATGGTGCCGCCGCGCGGCGAGCCGACGTCCGGGAGGCTCGTCCCGCCGCAGCAGGCGACGAGCAGCATGGACGCGGTGACGCGCGGCACGCTCGACGGCCTGCAACTCCTGCTCGCCATCGTGGCGATGCTGATCGTGCTGATCGCGCTGGTGACGCTCGTCAACCTGGCGCTCGGCCTGCTGCCGCAGTGGGGCGGG
>JBGQGU010000376.1:0-3966 GCA_041497655.1 Gammaproteobacteria bacterium | reverse complement strand
CCCCAACGCGGTGCAGCTTTCCACGCTGCTGTCGGTGAAGACCGGCGGCTGCCCGGAGGACTGCGGCTACTGCCCGCAGGCGGCGCGCTACCACACCGGCGTCGCCAACGAGGACATGCTGTCGGTCGAGCAGGTGACGGCCGCGGCGCGGCTTGCCAAGGCGAACGGCGCGACGCGCTTTTGCATGGGGGCGGCGTGGCGCGGGCCCCGGCAGCGCGAGCTCGAGCGCGTGGCCGAGATGGTGAAAGCCGTGCGCGCCGAAGGCCTGGAGACCTGCGCGACGCTGGGGCTCCTGAAGGAGGGACAGGCTGAGCAGCTCAAGGCCGCCGGCCTCGACTACTACAACCACAACATCGACACCGCTCCCGAGTTCTACGGCGAGATCGTCACGACGCGCACCCAGGACGACCGCCTGCAGACGCTCGCGCGCGTGCGCCGCGCCGGCATCCACGTCTGCTGCGGCGGAATCGTCGGTATGGGCGAGGCGCGCCGCACCCGCGCGGCATTCATCGCCCAGCTCGCCAGCATGGACCCATACCCGGAGTCGGTGCCGATCAACAATCTGGTGCAGGTCGAAGGCACGCCGCTCCACGGCACGGGCGAGCTCGATCCCCTCGAATTCGTGCGCACCATCGCCTGCGCGCGCATCACCATGCCGAAAGCCATGGTGCGGCTCTCCGCCGGCCGGCAGGCAATGCCGGAGGCGGTCCAGGCGCTGTGCTTCTTCGCCGGCGCCAACTCGATCTTCTACGGCGAGAAGCTGCTCACCACCGGCAACCCTGACATCGAAGCGGATCGAGCCCTGTTTGCGAAGCTTGGGCTCCGTCCGCTTCAGTTTTGAGTGTTGAGTTTTGAGTGTTGAGTGGTCGCCGATATGGCTGATAGCCCCATTCGAGTGAGTGTTAAGTTTTGAGTGTTGAGTTTTGAGTGGCTGCTGCTATGGCAGATAGTCCCATTCGGGTAAAGAGTTTTGAGTTCGCGCTGAAGATCATCCGACTTTCGAACAGGCTTCAGCAGCAGCGGGAGTACGTGATCTCGAATCAACTCGTAAGGGCCGGAACAAGTATTGGTTCCAATGTTGAAGAAGCGCAGGCGGCGCAGAGCCGAAGGGATTTTCTTTCCAAGATGGCGGTCGCATCGAAGGAAGCTCGCGAAACCAAGTACTGGCTCCGTTTAATTGACAAGTCTGGGATCGCAGGCGTCGACGTTCATAAAGAGCTTGATGACGTGGAAGAGCTGATACGAATTCTTACAGCGATCGTCAAGACTGCTGGACGTCCGAAGTGACCAACTCAACACTCAACACTCAACATTCAACACTCGCCGCAGAGCTACACGCCGAACTTGAGGAACTCGAGGCGGCTGGACTGCGGCGCCGGCGGCGCGTGCTGGAATCGCCGCAGGGCGCGCGCGTCAGGGTGGATGGCCGTGATTACATCGCCTTCTGCAGCAACGACTACCTCGGGCTGGCCGCCCATCCGGAACTGATCGAGGCCGCGCGCGAGGGCGCGGCGCGCTACGGCGTCGGCGCCGGCGCGTCGCACCTGATACTGGGCCACGTGGCGGCGCACCACGAGCTGGAGGAACGCCTGGCGGCGTTCACGGGCCTGCCACGGGCGCTGCTGTTCGCCACCGGCTACATGGCGAACCTGGGGGTGGTCACCGCGCTCGCGGGGCGCGGGGACACCGTGTTCGCCGACCGGTTGAACCATGCGTCGCTGAACGACGCCGCGCTGCTGTCGCGCGCCGAGTTCAGGCGTTATCCGCACCTCGATCTGGCCGTGCTCGGGCGGCTGCTGGCCGCGTCGGAGGCGCGGCGCAAGCTCGTCGTCACCGACGCGGTGTTCAGCATGGACGGCGATGTCGCGCCGCTCCCCGACCTGATCGCCCTCTGCGAGCGTCACGACGCCTGGCTGCTGCTCGACGACGCGCACGGCTTCGGCGTGCTGGGGCCCGGAGGACGCGGCACGCCGGCCCACTTCAACACCGGATCCCCGCGGCTCATCTATATGGCGACGCTGGGCAAGGCCGCGGGCGTGTTCGGAGCCTTTGTCGCGGGCGCGGCCGAGATGGTGGAAGCGCTGGTCCAGCGCGCGCGCCCCTATATCTACACCACCGCAGCGCCGCCCATGCTGTCGGTGGCGATCATGAAAAGCCTCGATCTCATCCGCGCTGACGAGTGGCGGCGGCATCATCTGCGGAACCTGATCGCGCTGCTGCGGGAGCGCTTGATCCCCGGGCGCTGGCGGCTCGCGCCCTCATCGACCGCGATTCAACCGCTCGTGATCGGAGGTAACAATGAGGCCGTCGCGGCGTCGGAGCATCTCGCCCGCAACGGCCTGCTGGTGCCGGCGATCCGGCCGCCCACCGTGCCAAAAGGGACAGCGCGCTTGCGCATTTCGTTGTCTGCAGCGCACTCGGAGAATGATGTCGAACGACTTGCCGCGGCATTGCTGGCGATCGAGCGCGCTGTCCCCAGCTCCGGGTTCCGAGTTTCGGGTTCCGAGATTCATACGGATGGCGCTACCGGGTAACACGGAACGCGAAACACGAAACCCGAAACAGAAAAACGACGTCAGAGATGTCGTTTTTCTGCACGGCTGGGGATCGGGCGCTGCCGTGTGGCAGGACCTGGCGGCGCATCTCGCGCCGCACGGTGTCGCGCACGCCCCCGATCTGCCCGGCTACGGAGCGGCCCCGGCGTGCGTGCCATACACGCTCGAGGGGATCGCCGCAGCGGTGGCGCGGTCCGCGCCAGCGCGCTGTCACGTGGTCGGCTGGTCGCTCGGCGGGCAGGTGGCGCTGGCATGGGCGAAAAGCGCCCCGCAGCAGGTCGTGCGCCTCGCGTTGATCGCGACCACACCTTGCTTCACGCAACGCGCCGATTGGCCTCACGCAGTCACCGCGGAGGCGCTGGCCGGATTCTCGAGGGGACTCACCGCCGAGCGCGCCGGCACGCTGCGGCGTTTCATGTCGCTGCAGGCGCAGGGCGACGAGAAGGCGAAGCAGGTCGCGCGGCAGCTGCGCGCCGCGCACGCGGCGCGCGAGGAGCCGGCACCGGAAGCGCTCGAAGGCGGCCTGCGTATCTTGAGCGAGACGGATATGCGCGAGGCGCTCGGTTCGATCCGGCAACCCGTGCTAGTGGTGCACGGCGATCGTGACAGCCTGGTGCCGCTCGCAGCGGGCGAGTACTTAAGTCGCCGACTTTTCAACGCGCGATTTCTCGTGCTGCGTGGGGCTGGCCATGCCCCGTTCCTTTCGAAACCGGAAGAGACGTCGGCGGCGTTGCGGGAATTCTTCGATGAGTGACGCGCTCGCGGTGGACAAGCGCATGGTGCGGCGCTCGTTCGAGCAGGCCGCCGCGACCTACGACGCGGCAGCGGTGCTGCAGAACGAAGTGTGCCGACGCATGCTGGCGCGGCTGGATTACATCAAGCTCGAGCCTGCGACCATACTCGACGCGGGCAGCGGCACCGGAAATGCAGTCGCAGGGCTGCTCGCTCGCTATTCCCGCGCGCGCGTCATCGCGCTCGATCTGGCGCTCGCCATGGCGCGGCGCGCCCGGGCACGCCGCTCGTGGTGGAGCGGCCTTTTCGAGCGGAGCGGGCCGCGGCTCGCCGCGGTGTGCGGCGACATCGAGCAACTGCCGCTGGCGCCCGCTTGCGCCGGGATGGTCTGGTCTAACCTGGCGATCCAGTGGAGCAACGAGCCGCAGCGGGCTTTCGCCGAGATGCACCGGGTGCTCGTGCCAGGCGGGCTGCTGTTGTTCAGCAGCTTCGGCCCGGACACGCTGAAGGAACTGCGGGCGGCATTCCAGAGTGTTGACCGGCATACCCACGTGCACCGCTTCACCGACATGCACGACGTGGGCGACATGCTCGTTGCCTGCGGTTTTGCGGACCCGGTGATGGACATGGAGACCGTCACTCTGACCTACGCCGACGTGCGCGAGCTGATGCGTGACTT
>JBGQGU010000375.1:0-3985 GCA_041497655.1 Gammaproteobacteria bacterium | reverse complement strand
TTCGTGTCCGGCTGGCACCTCCGGTCCTCTCCCACGGGTAATTTTGATGCCTCGCGCACTCTCGCGCGCGGCCACGCCACATCTGGAGGACATCATGACTACCGGCACCGTAAAGTTTTTCAGCACCATTAAGGGCTTCGGGTTTATTCAACCCGATGACGGCTCGAAGGACGTGTTCGTGCACATCTCCGCGGTCGAGCGCGCGGGTCTCGGCACGCTGAGCGAGAAGCAGAAAATCTCGTTCGACGTGGAGAAGGGCAACAACGGCAAGATCTCCGCGACCAATCTGAAAGCCGCCTGAAGTCCGCTTCTGCTCGTGCGAAACCCCGTTGCGGCGGGGTTTTTCTTGTACGGCCTAGCGACGAGATTCCCTTCTCCTCTTGGGAGAAGGGCATGGGATGAGGGGAACGAGTGGAGAGGGGAGATTCGAGATTCCGTTCTTGTGAAAGCGGAACGGAATGTAATGAGAATGGAAACCCCGGCTCACCCTCGGTAAGGAGGGGAGAATTGCAAGTCGAATCACGACTCACGAATCACGATTCACGCCGTTCCGGGCGAGGCGGGCTACTGCCAGGCGCGGTTGTCGACGATGTTCTCGTAGGTGGCGCCCGGCACCACCATGTTCCACTTGACCGTCCACTTGTAGGTGTCGTCGAACCGCTCGCGCGTGTAGGGCTGCGGCGCGGCGTGCAGGAGGCGCCAGGTCTGGAATTCGCGGGGCTCCAGCAGGCCGCCGGTCTCCCGTATGAAGTAATGGATGTACGGCGTGGGGTCTTTTTCGAGTTCCTTGACCGCCCGCGCCTGCGCCCGGAACATCGCCGCGAGCGTCTTGCCGTCGAGGTCGTCGCCGGCCGCCTCGCTGCGGGTCGAGTGCGACTCGATCAGGATGCGCAGGCCCATCTTCTGCGCCACGCTGATCCAGGGCTCCATGAGGGTCACTGCCGCGACCTTGCCTTGCTTCAACGCCTCGATGCGCTTGGGCATCGATCCCGCGCCGGTCGTCTTGATGTGCTCGGGAGTGAGGAACCCTTCCATCATCTTCAGCGTCGTGAAGTGCGAGCCGTTGTTCGGCGTCACCGCGATCTCCTTGTCCTTCAACATCTCGGGCTCGTAGATCCTGGAGTCGCGGGCGACGGCGATGGCGAACATCGACATGGAAGCGCCCAGGGCCACGATCTTGCGCCGGCGCAGTCCCGAGCAGTCGGCCTCGACCGCGCGCTTCATGATGCCCCATTCGCACATGCGGTACTGGTCGATGCCGCCGTCGTTGTACACCGAGTCGAGCGGGCGGTCGAAGACGGAATCGAATTTGACGGAGTGGGAGGTCGTGACCTGGGCCATTCCCGGCGTAGTCACGAACTCGATGTCCAGGCCCTCGTCCTTGAAAAACCCTCTGTCGCGGGCGACCAGCACGGGCAGGTCGTGGACCGCATTCATGATCGCGAGCCGGGGTTTCGTCTGGGTTGCCACAGTAGTCATGAAGGTTCCTCCTACGGGATTGGGTCGCTGAAAATGATCCGCTTCGCCCAAATGGCTGTCAATGGCGGAGCCGAGCCAGTGACGAGATACGAGAGACGTCACGTTCAAAGCTCCAAGTCAAACCTTGAACCTTGAACCTGGAACCTGGAACCTTCGATAGGAAGGTGGGCGCAATGCATGAGAAAATATGAGCGACAATCAGAATTGAAGGAGTTCGCCGTGGTGGAAAAAGTCCAGGCTGCCGTGAGGACAGGCCCGAGCAAGACCGAGTTCCGCGAGTACCCGATGCCGGAGGTGCCGGCGGACAGTGCGCTTCTGAAGATGGAGGTTGCCGGGATCTGCGGAACCGATGTCAAGCTCTACAAGCATCCGCCGTCGAACAGCCCCGTGATCATGGGCCACGAGAACATCGGCACCATCGCCAAGGCGGGGCGCGAGTTCACCCGGCGCAAGGGCTTCAAGGAGGGGGACCTGGTGTTCGTCGAGCACTACGTCATGTGTGGCCAATGCGAGTGGTGCCACCTGGGCCAGTACCGCCACTGTGCAAACACGGACTGGCGTAATAACCCCGACGCCATCCGCTACGGCTACACCTCGGCAGAGAAGGCTCCGCATCTGTGGGGCGGCTTTGCCCAGTACGTTTACCTTCCCTGGAATGCCGTCGTGCACCACGTGCCAAAAGGCGTCACGCCGGAATTGGCGGGACTGGTGACCCCGATGGCGAACGGCGTCGAATGGTCCCTGTTCGATGGCGGTGTCGGCTATAACTCTAAGGTACTCATACAGGGCCCGGGCCAGCAGGGACTGTCCCAGACGGTGATCTGCAAGCAGGCGGGCGCTTCTCTCATCATCGTCACGGGTACCTCCAGGGACGCCGCGCGGACGAAGGTCGCCAAAGAGCTCGGCGCCGACTACGTGATCGACGTGCAGAAGGAGGAACCGCTCAAGCGCATCATGGAGATCACCGGCGGCAAGGGCGTGGACGTCGCGCTCGACTGCACGGCGGGTGCCGGGACCACGCCGATCCTGCTCGGCGTGGACGCGTTGAAGCGCAAGGGCGGGACGATCGTAGTCCAGGGCGAAATAAAGGAGTTTCCGAATTTCCCGCTCGAGAAGGTCACGGTGAAGTTCATCACCATCAAGAGCGCGCGCGGCCACAGCTACAAGGCCTGCGAGCTTGCCCTGCAGCAGCTTGCATCCAGGCGCTTCCCGCTGGAGAAGGTCACCACCCACACCTTCGGGCTGAAGGATGTGGACCTGGCCATCCGGTCGGTGGGAGGCCAGGGCGTGCCGGACGTCATACACGCGTCACTGCTTCCCTGGCAGTGACGCTCAAGGCAGAAGGATGAAGGCGGAAGGGTGAGCGGGGGTGAGCGGGGAATTCGAAGGATGCACCTGCGTGCGTCCGAGCCCGTGAACGCCCGAAGCCATGCAGGGATTCGGGCCGGGGAAAAACGTGCCTGCGCACGTTTGAGCCCGCGAACGCCCGACGCGATGCAGCGAGGCGGGCCGGGGGACCTAGCTGGACTCCCGCACTGCGGGGGTCATCCCTCATCCCTCATCCTTGAAGTTCATTCTCGGCACGGTGGCGTCCTAACTCGGTAGGTCGAAAGAAATCGAGATGCGGATACTTGTGTACGGCGCCGGCGCGGTCGGCGGCTTTATCGGCGGCATCCTCACGGCGGCGGGCGCTGACGTCACGCTGGTCGCGCGCGGCGCGCAGTACGAGGCGCTGGCGAATAAGGGCCTCATCCTCGAGGGACCGAAAAGCGGGCGTCCCGATCCGATCCGCGTGCGGGTGTGCCGGCCGGGAGAGGAGAAGCCGTCGTACGACCTGATCGTCGTCGGGCTGAAATCGCACCAGATCGCGGGCGCCGCGGTGCACATGGTGAGCCTGCTCGCGAAGGAGGGCATGATGCTCCTCGGACAGAACGGGCTGCCGTACTGGTACTTCGAGAAGCTCGACTCGCCGCTGCGCGGCTCGCGTCTCACATCGGTTGATCCCGACGGCACGCTCGCGCGGACCATACCCATCGACGCGGTGATCGGCGGCGTCATGAATAAGCCGGCCGACCTCGTGGAGCCGGGACGCATCCGCCTCGCCGATCAGCCGACCGACCGCCTCGTGATCGGCGAGCTCGACAACCGCATCACGCCGCGGCTGGGTGCGATCAAAGCCGTCATCGAGCCTGCAGGCTGGCCGGTAGTGGTGAGCGACAACATCCGCGCGGTGAAGTGGCGGAAGCTGATGTCGAACGGCGTGTTTAATCCGCTCTCGGCGATCACCCAGTCGACGCACCGTCAGATCGGGGATTTCGAGCCGACTCGCCGCGTCGCCCGGTTGATGATCGACGAGGTGCTCGCAGTGGCGGCTTCGGTCGGGATCAAGCCCGACATGAACGCGGACCAGATGATCGACGACGTGCGGAAACGGGTGGGGATACTGTCCTCGACGCTGCAGGACGTGCGCTTCGGCCGCGAGCTGGAGTTGGGCGCCCTCATCAAT
>JBGQGU010000374.1:0-3998 GCA_041497655.1 Gammaproteobacteria bacterium | reverse complement strand
GTGAAAAAAAACGTTGCAGCCGGATAGGTAAAGCATGAAGCGCCACGCCTTCCTCGATTTCCTCAACAAGAGCGTGATGGGGTCGACGTTCACGCGCTACAAGACGCCGGCGCTGGTGAACCTCGACTTCCACGTCACCTTCACGCCCGAGCTGCTGCGCAAGGACATCGACCTGGGCCTTGCGGCGGGCCGGGAATTCGGCGTGCCGATGCCGCTCACATCGATCACGCGCGACATGGTGCAGACCCTGATCGGCAACGGCTATACTGAGCAGGATTTTTCCGCCCTGCTCCTGCTGCAGGCGAGGGCTTCCGGTATCGAGTTGAAGCCGGAGCACGTGAAAGTCGACGACGGCCTCGGCTCGTAACGAAAGGGGCAAGCATGGCGGCGCAGGTCGAGCACCTCGAGGGCACGGACTTCCAGAGAAGCCGCGCTTTTTCTCCTGCGGTGATTACCCAGGGCGGCAGGACGATATGGCTCGCGGGGCAGACTGCCCCCGTGGACGAGTCCGGCAAGGACATTTCGGGCAATTTTGAGGCGCAGGCACGGACGATCTTCGCGCTCATGGACAAGACGCTGAAGCGCGCCGGCGGCTCGCTCGCCAACCTGGTCACGATGACGGTCTTCATCAACGACCCGCGCTACGGCGATCCGTTCGTCAGGATCCGTGCGGAGCACTTCAAGGACGGGCGCTTTCCCGCGAGCGCGCTGATCACGGTCACCGCTTTTTCGCGTCCGGGCGTCGTGATCGAAATCCAAGGCGTCGCGGTGGTGTAGCATGTAGTAACGGTCAAACAACGAGGAGGGTCACATGAAGAACTTCACACGAATCCTGGCGCTGGTCCTGGCGGCGGGCGCATTGCAGGCGTTCGCGCAGAATTATCCGGTGAGGCCGGTGCGCGCGATCATCGCGTTCCCGCCCGGCAGCGCCACCGACATCATCGGCCGCGTCATCGTGACGAAGGTCTCGGAATTGTGGGGCCAGCAGGTGGTGCCCGATAACCGCGGCGGCGCGGGCGGCTCGATCGCCTCGGCGCTCACGGCCAAGTCGGCGCCCGACGGCTATACACTGATCATCAACTCGGGCGCACACGCGGTCAATCCGTCGTTCTACGCCAAGCTGCCTTACGACACGCTCAAGGACTTCGTCGACATCATGCCGCTGGTGGGACAGCCCAACGTGCTGGTGGTCAGCGCGGGCTCAAAAATGAAAACGCTCGGCGATTTCCTGGCCGAAGCCAAGGCGAACCCGGGCAAGATCAACTTCGCGTTCGCCGGACTCGGCAGCGGCACGCACCTCAACTCCGAAAAGTTCAAGCTCGATGCCCGCATCGACTTCACGCTCGTGTCGTACAAGGGCTCGGGGGAAGCAATCGTCGATGTCATGGGTGGACGGGTGGATACCTATTTCGCGCCGGTTTCGGCCGGGCTGCCCTACATCCAGTCGGGAAAGCTGCGGGCGTTGGCGGTGACTTCGGCCAAGCGCTCGAGCCAGCTGCCGAACGTGCCGACGATGGCCGAGGCGGGTGTGCCCGGATTCGAATTCATACTGTGGTTCGGGCTGTGGGGCCCGACCGGCATCCCGGCTCCGGTCGTGGACAGGATCCGGAAGGAGTTTTCTCGCGCGCTGGCGGATCCCGGCGTGCGCGAGAAGCTCGCGACGCTCGGCAATGACGTCATGATCATGACCCCCGCGGAGTTCAGTAAGTTCGTGCGCCGGGAGATTGCCGACACCGCGCGCATTTTCAAGGCGGCGGGGATCAAGCCGCAATGACGTCAGCTGTCAGCGCTCAGCTTTCAGCGATCAGCTGTCAACCTTCAGCCAAAGCAGGTCTTGTTTCAAGCTGACCGCTGGCAGCTGATCGCTTATCAACGATGGGTGACAGCTATCCGACGGTGAAGGTGGCCGCCGTGCAGGCGGCCTCGGTTTTTCTCGACCGCGAGGGCTCGACCGCGAAGGCATGCCGCCTGATCCGTGAGGCGGGCACGAACGGCGCGCGGGTCATCGCGTTTCCGGAGGGATTCATCCCGGCGCACCCGGTGTGGTATCACCACCATCCGGCGACGAGCACGATCTCCAACCGGCTCGCGACGGAGCTGTTCAAGAATTCAGTCGGGATTCCCGGCCCCGAGATCGAGCAGCTCCGCGCGGCGGCGCGCGACGCCGGCGCCTACGTGGTGATGGGGGTGTGCGAGAAGATCCCCAACACCATCGGCACCATGTTCAATACCCAGGTCTTCATCGGGCCCGACGGCAAGCTCCTCGGCAAGCACCAGAAGCTCATGCCGACCGTGGGCGAGCGGCTGGTGCACATGGGCGGTTTCGGCGACACGCTCGCCGCGGTGCAGACCGAATTCGGCCCCATGACCGGCCTCATCTGCGGGGAAAACTCCAACCCGCTCGCAATCTTCGCGATGACTGCCGAAGGCACCCGCATCCACGTCATGAGCTGGCCCAACCACTTTCCGTCGAGCGGCGACCCGATGAGGAACCGCGTCTCGGTGGACTCGCAGGCGTTCGCCCAGATGAGCAAGGCGTGGGTGATCTCCGCCTGCGGGACGGTGGACGAGGACATGATCCACAAGCTGGAGGTTGGGCCGGAGGCCGGGAAGCTCCTGCGCAGCCCCGGGTGCTGCGGCGGCAGCGTCATCGTCTCGCCGGGCAGCCGCATCGTGGCCGGCCCGATGGGCGCCGAGGAGGGCATCCTCTACGCGGAGTGCGACCTCGAGCTCGGCGTGCTGACCAAGCTGCGCCACGATTTCGTCGGCCACTACAACCGGCCCGACGTCTTCCAGCTTCAGGTCAACCGCGCCGCGCCGCGCATCTACACGGTGCGCGACGAGAGCCTCGCCCTGCCGCCGGTGATGGCGCCCGACGGGCGTTTGCCGCGCCGGGACGCGCCGCGGCTTGCCCGCGTGGCGCGGAGCGGGGCGCGGCGGCACGACGCCCGCAAGCGGGCGCGGGCGCACCGAAAGAAGCGTTAAACCGGAAGCATTGCTCCGGTTTAACTCCGCGCATTCGAGCGGACACTCGCGTGCCGCTCAATACGCGGATCTTGGGTTACGATTCACGAGCAACGAGCAACGAGCAACGAGTCACTTTTTCGCATTCGCTTCATGAAATACCGCAAGCTCGGCCGCAACGGCCCGGCCGTCTCCGCGATCAGCATGGGCCGCGGCAGCCAGGCGATCAAGCTCGAAGACGAGCCGATGGTGCAGTCCTTCAACACGACCATTCGCCGCGCCTTCGAGCTGGGCATCAATTTCTTCGATTCATCGGACGCCTACTGGGCGACGCGCCACGAGGTGCTGCTCGGGCGCGCCGTCAAGAGCTTCCGCGACAAGATCCTCATTACCACCAAGTTCGGCAACATCACCCTGCCGGACGGCGGGAAAGCGACCAACGGCCGTCCGGAATACGTGCAACAGTGCTGCGAAGCGAGTCTCAGGCGCATGGACGCGGACGTGATCGACGTCTACTACCTGCACCGCGTGGACCCGGCGGTGCCGATCGAGGAGACGATCGGTGCGATGGCGCGCCTCATCGAGCAGGGCAAGGTGCGCTGGATCGGCGTGTGTGAAGCGGGTCCGGAAACCCTCCGGCGCGCGCACCGGGCCCATCCCATTGCCGCGCTGCAGACCGAGTACTCGCTGTGGTTCCGGGAGGTGGAACGCGACATCATGCCGGTGTGCCGCGAGCTCGGCATCGGTTACGTCGCCTATGCGCCGCTCAGCAGGGGCCTGCTGACGGGCAGGATCAAGACTGTGGACGATCTCGCGCCCAGCGACCGCCGGCGCCGCCACCCGCGATTCCATCCCGAGAACCTCGCGCGCAACGTGCGCTTGGTGGAAGAGCTGGAGGCGATGGCGCGGGGGCAGGGCGTGACGGCGGCGCAGCTCGCGCTCGCCTGGATACTCGCGCAGGGAGAGCACATC
Source organism: Gammaproteobacteria bacterium (assembly GCA_041497655.1). GTDB lineage: Bacteria > Pseudomonadota > Gammaproteobacteria > Burkholderiales > SG8-41 > SG8-41. The sequence continues at coordinate 62 of JBGQGU010000374.1, read as the reverse complement.
GTGCCGATACCGGGCACCAACCATGTGAAAAACGTGGAATTGAACGCCGCCGCCGCCGATAT
>JBGQGU010000373.1:0-3998 GCA_041497655.1 Gammaproteobacteria bacterium | reverse complement strand
GAACCGCAGCGCGCTCATCGATTTCACGCACACCTCGAGCCAGCTCACCAGCAACTTCAACGCGCCCGCCGCGGTCACGATGTCCGCGGTGCTGTATGTATTTCGCACGCTGGTAAACGACGACATCCCGCTCAACGCGGGATGCATGAAGCCGCTGCAAGTCGTCGTTCCCGAGGGCTGCATGCTCAACCCGCGCTACCCGGCCGCGGTGGTGGCGGGCAATGTCGAGACTTCCCAATGCGTGACCGACGCGCTCTACGGCGCGCTCGGCGTAATGGGCGCTTCCCAGGGCACGATGAACAACTTCACCTTCGGCAACGACCGGCACCAGTACTACGAAACGATCTGCGGCGGCTCGGGCGCGGGCGACGGGTTCCACGGCGCCGACTGCGTGCACACCCACATGACCAACACCCGGCTCACCGACCCGGAGGTGCTGGAATGGCGCTACCCGGTGCTGATCGAGGAGTTCGCGGTGCGCCGCGGCAGCGGCGGCGCCGGCCGCTGGCGCGGCGGTGACGGCGCGCTCCGCCGCATCCGCTTCCTCGAGCCGATGACCGCCGCGATTCTCTCCGGGCACCGCCGCCTGCCGCCCTACGGCATGGCGGGCGGCAAGCCCGGCCTGACCGGGCACAACCGCGTGCGGCATTCAAGCGGCGCAACTGTCGAGCTGGGCGGGTGCGACCGGGTCGAGATGGGCGCCGGAGACGTGTTCATTATCGAAACGCCGGGAGGGGGCGGCTACGGCACGCCTGAGACTAGCTAAAGCGGAACCACGAAGGACACAAAGGACACGGAGGAAAACGGACTCACGATTTCACTATCGCTCCGACAATTGCCCCGGCGGTAATTGCTTCGATCCAGCTGCCAAAGAACCAGCTCCAAGCGAGCGTTAAAGGAATAGGCATGTAGCTGTAGGAGCCGAAGCCCATTGAAATACCCGTGGCCAGACCGAAGAGCGCTCCGAATTGGATGCCTGAGACCAGTGATTTCCGCCCGACCAGAAGCCCGTAAATCAGCACGAAACAAACGGTGAACAACAACGTGACAAAGTACATGAGAGGCATGTTCATTTGGTCCATCGGGCGCCACAGGTTGGCTGTGGCCTCATAGGTGGATCGAAGAAGCAAACCGTGCAGGATGAAATCCAGAATAGACCACGCGATAAATACCGCCACAACAGCCAAGGTTATCCGTCTTGTCATTTGCCTTCCTCCTTATCTATCGTTCGCGTCACTGTCTTTCGGCTCGTGTTCTGGCTCAAGCCCCAGGAGCTTGAGCAGCCAGACGAGCACGAACCCGGCCACCAGCGGCCACCAGTGGAGCAGCGCGATCGCGAGCAGGCCGGAGGTCCCGTAAGTCACTCCCATGATGAAGAGACCGAAATTCCGGCTGCGGTAGAAAGCGTACAGCATCGTGCAGGAGAGCACGATGAATAAGCCGGCGAGGACATAGATGATGTATATCATGATGTTATTATTGTCATTGTACCGTTATAAAAATGTAATCTTTTTCCGCCGGCTTATTAATGACACACCAGAAACGCACGCTCGCCACCTGCTGCGCCGCCCACACGCTGCACGACGGGCTGTCCGACGTCACCTACGTGCTGCTGCCGCTGCTGGCGCAGACCTTCGGCCTGTCGCTCGCCCAGGTCGGGCTGATCCGCTCCGCTCACCGCGCGGCAATGGCGACGTTCCAGATCCCGGCCGGCCTCATCGCGGAGCGAGTCGGCGAGCGCAATCTGCTCGCGCTCGGGACGCTGATCGCGGGCGCTGCGTTTCTCGCGCTCGGCTACGCCCCCGGGTTCTGGGCCATCCTGGTGGCGCTTTTCTTCGCAGGCGTCGGATCGGCAGTCCAGCATCCCCTCAGTTCCACCATCATATCGCACGCCTATCCCGGTGAAGGCCGGCGCGCGGCGCTCGGCACCTATAACTTCTTCGGTGATGTCGGCAAGTTCGCCTTCGGCGGCGCCGTCAGCCTGTTGCTGGTTGCGGGAGTCTCCTGGGAAGCTCCAGTCGCCGGATTTGGCCTTTTCGGTATCGTGACTGCGGTCGCCATATTTTTCTTCGTGACCAATACGCGCGAAGAAACATTGACCTCGGGCCAAACTAAACCGGCGGCGAAATCCGCCGCCGGTTGGGGCATCCGCAATCCTCAGGCATTCACGGCCCTGTGCCTGATAGAGATCCTCGATTCGAGCACGCGAACCGGTTTCCTGACCTTCATCGCGTTCCTGCTGATAGCGAAGGGATTGCCGGAGGGGTGGGCAGTACTATCGGTGCCGCTCATTCTCGTCGGCGGCATGGCGGGCAAGCTCGCCTGCGGCATTCTCGCGGAGCGGTTCGGCATCATCCGCATGATCGTCATCACCGAGCTGGCGACCGGCTGCGGCATCCTCGCAACGCTCGCGCTGCCGGGCGCGGCTTCGTTCCTTCTGCTGCCGCTGATCGGCGTGGTGCTGAACGGCACCTCCTCGGTGCTCTACGCCACGGTCGGCGATTTCGTCGAGCAGGACCGCCTCCCGCGCGTCTTCGGGCTGTTCTACACGATCGGCTCGCTGTGCGGCATCGCCGCGCCGCTCGGCTACGGGCTGATCGGAGACCTGTACGGCGTCGAAACCTCGATCGCAATCATCGGTGTCGCGATCTTTCTCACCGTCCCGCTTGCGATGCTGCTCAAGCCGGCAGGCGCGTCGCGGCTGCGCAGCGCCTGATTCTTCGAAATACGTGATTTGTGGGTCGTGAGTCGAGCCCCCCCTCACCCCAACACTCTCCCCCAACCGGGGGAGAAGGAGTGTAGTTTGAGTCGAATCACAATTCACGAATCACGAATCACGCTTTTGTCCAGCCAGGGCCACCGCCCTATAATGTTCCCGCGTACCTCATAAAGGAGGGGGAAATGGCAGGCAAACAACGCATCAGCTACGTCCCACTGGCGATGATGACGCCGGAGATGCGCGCCGAGATGGTGCGTTGCGCGCGCATGGGAACTCCGCGCCCCGAGAGCTCGGCGGTGCGCGCCCACGTGCCGGGGGCGTTCTGGGCATTTGCCAACTCCTGGCGCGACATCTTCCACACCGGAGTGTGCGACCACGCCATCAAGGAACTCGCCCGCCTTTACGTCTCGCGTGCCGTAACTTGCGAGTTCTGCGGCAACCAGCGTTCGATCCAGGCGGCCGAGGCGGGCAAGGTCAACGAAGCCAAGGTGGACGACCTCATCAACTTCGAGAAATCCGCGAAGTACAACGAGCGCGAGAAGGCCGCGCTCGCCTACGCCGAGGCGATCACCTGGCGGCTCGAGACCGACGACAAGTTCTGGAAACGCATGCACCAGTACTTCAGCGAGCCCGAGCTGGTCGAGCTCGGCTGCTTCATCGCGCTCACCATGGGCCAGCAGAGCTGGCTGCGGCTGCTCAACATCGAGCATCACGAGGTGATGGCCGGGACCGCCGCTTCAATGGCGCCCGGCTTCGAGTCCGCCGAGGCTTTGGCCAAGTCCAAAGCCTCAGCCGGCTACTGGGCGAAGAAACCGGCGGCGGCGAAAAAAAACGCCGCCTGATGCGGAGGAAACCAATGTCCGCGCAACCGGTATTTTCCCATCCCGCGTTGACGGTGCTCGCCCTGGGCCTGCTGTGCGCCACCGGCAGCGCTCAGGCACAGAAGGATTATCCAAGCCGGCCGATCCGCATGCTCGTGGGAGTTGTCCCCGGCGGTGCGACCGACATACTGGCGCGCATCTTCGGGCAGAAGCTGGCCGAGAGCTGGCAGCAGCAGGTGGTAGTCGACAATCGTCCCGGCGCGAACCAGATCATCGCGGCCGACCTGACGGCGAAGGCGGCCCCGGACGGCTACACTCTCCAGATGATCCCGGCGGGCTTCGCCATCAATCCGGCAATGCACCCCAAGCTGCCGTACGACCCGATACGTGATTTCACAGCGATCAGCATGGTCGCCATGGTCCCGAACGTGATGGTGGTCCATCCGTCGATACCCGTG
>JBGQGU010000372.1:0-4014 GCA_041497655.1 Gammaproteobacteria bacterium | reverse complement strand
TTCCGGCGAGCAGGTTTTCAGGAACCTGCGCTCCCGCTTGAAGCGATGAAGCATGAGTTCCACCCCGATGCGGAGTTGGAACTTCTAGAGTCAGCTTTCTGCTACGAGATTGAGGTACCGGGTCTCGGCGAGCGTCTGAGTGCCGAAGTCAAGCGCGTGACGGAACTTCTGCTTTCGCATCCTGAGCTGGGTCCCGCAGTCGATTCCGAGCGTCGCCAGTTCGTGCTGAGCCGCCTGCCTTTCACCATCATTTACGCCACGACCTCGGATACGCTGTACGTTCTGGCAGTCGCGCACCAAAGACGGCGCCCAGGCTATTGGCGCAGCAGGCGTTCCCGCTAGAAGTCTTGGTTCAAATCCTGTTAATCCTGTCTTTTTTTTGCTTTTCCTCTGCGTCCTCAGCGTCCTCTGCGGTGGGAGGTGTTCTTGAACGAGATTGAGCAAGTGCTCGACTTCTGGTTCGGCGCCTGCGACGCCGACGGCGCGCTCGATCGAGCGAAGCAAAAGATGTGGTTCAGCGACGGGCGCAATTACGACGCCGATCTCCGGAAACGCTTCGGCAAGCTGCATCGGCGAGCCAGTCGCGGCGAACTGGACGCAGAGTGGGCCGCGACGCCACGCGGCAGGATCGCGCTCATCGTCGTGCTCGACCAGTTCTCGCGCCACATCCACCGCGGCACCGCAACCGCATTCGCGCAGGACCCGGCGGCGCAACGACTTGCCGTTGCCGGCGTCGAGCTGGGCGTAGACCGCGCGTTGATTCCCGCGCAGCGCGCGTTCTTCTACCTGCCGTTCGAGCACGCCGAGGATCTCGAGCTGCAGCGGCTCGGCGCGCGCTCGTTCGAGCGGCTTGCGACCGAGGTCGCGCCGGCCTGGCGCAAGGAATACATCGGATTCGCGGACTACTCCGGACACCACCGCGATATCATCGAGCGCTTCGGCCGGTTTCCTCATCGCAATAAGATCCTCGGGCGCGCGTCGACGCCCGAGGAGGTGGAATTCCTGAAGCAGCCCGGCTCTTCCTTCTAAGAGGCGTGAGTCGTGATTCGTGAGTCGTGATTCGACGAAGACGCGGAATCAGAACGACTTTTCCGGATTTCGAGCAACCCGCTCCGGCCCCAGTCTTTCCATTTCGCCCGCTGGCCCTCGCCCGCCAGCCACGGTTGAGGTTGTGTAATACAATGAGCACTCAGGAGGATCGACAGAATCCTCCCTTATCCACTAAGGAGGGATCAGTCATGTTCAAACGTGCGCTTGTAGTACTCGTCGCGGGCCTGATGGCGGCCTGGGGTGCCTCGGCGTGGTCACAGGTGAAGGAGATTCCCTGGGGCACATCGGCGGTCGGATCGTCCGGGCACAAGGCGCTCGTCGTGCTGGCCGATCTGCTGAACCGGGAGATGAAGAACTACCGGATCACCGTGCAGCCGACGCCGGGCGCGATCGTGACCGTCAAGGGTTACGCGACGGGCCAATTCGAAGGCTATTACGGCGCCGACATTGCCTTCTACGAGCTCGCCAACGACACCAACCGCTTCAGGGGATTCAAGCCGAGCATGAAGCGCCAGCCGGTGCAGTCGTTCTGGGCGTTCACCATCGAGGTCGGTACCGCGGTCCTTTCGCGCAACAAGGACAAGTTCAAGGGATGGAGCGATCTGAACGGCAAGGCCGTGTTCACCGGGTCGCTGCCGTGGGACGTGCGCGCCCATCTCGAGCGTGCCTACGGCGCGCTGGGCGTGAAGCACCAGTACCGCCAGGTTGACCTGTCCGCCGCCGGATCGCTGCTCCAGGGGGGAGGTCTCGACGCGTTCATCATCTATACCGCCGGCGAATCCGCACCGGCGCCCTGGATCACCGAAGCTTCGCTCGCGGCCGACTGGGCTGTCCTCAACCCGAGCGCCAGTGAGATCGAGTCCCTGAAGCAGGTCGGATTCGCCACCATCGAAGTGAAGCCCGAGACGTTCAAAAGGGACGTTCACGCCGACAAGGTGGTCCTGTTGCCGTTCTACTACGGCTTTCACGTCGGCCTCGAGGTACCCGAGCAAGACTTGTACAGGATGCTGACGGTGATCGAGAAGAACGCCGCCGAACTGGCCAAGGCCGATGCGGGCTTCGCGCAGATCGCGAAGGACATGCCCGGCCTGCAGCGCCGCGGCGTCGCTTCGTCGGTGGATTACGTTCCGATCCATCCGGGCCTTGCGAAGTACATGCGCGAGAAGGGCGTCTGGGACGCGAAGTGGGACGCCCGGGTCGCGAAGAAGTAGGGCTCGGCCTCGTGAATCGAAGAGGGGGACGTGCGCGGGCGCATGCCCGTGCCCGTCCTCTGCGGGTCGCGAGCGCCTTCCAGCCATGACCGTCCCCGCCGCGCCCTCCTCTCGGCCGCGCCTAGCGATCGAGTGGCTCTACTATCTGACGGCAGTCGTCTTCTTCATCTATCTCTTCGTCTATTACTGGACCAGCGCGGGCGGGCCGACCCTGCTCGCGATCACGCTGGTTCCGGTCACCTTCATCCTGTTCACGCTGGACGAGCTGCGCAAGAACGAGTTTTACCCGCGGCTTCCGGAGGTCACCAACTACGGCATTGCCACCGTCTACATCGCGATCTCGATCGCCGTCGCCGTGTACATGCACACGGAATACTTCGAGATCGGCACGGTGCGGGCCGGGATCTGGAGCACGACCGATCTCACGATGGGCGCATTGATGGTCGTGCTGATCATGGAGTACGCGCGCAAGCGCTACCTGCCGCTGTTCATCCTGAACATCGTCCTGATCCTCTACGCGGTGTACGGCTCGGTGGTGCCCGGCATGTTCAACCACCCCGGGCTGAGCTGGCCGCGCATCGCGAGCGCGATGAGCGTCGAAATGTCGACCGGCATCTTTTCCAACCTGCCCCAGCTCGCGCTGACGCTGATCGGCTCGTTCATCCTCGTCCTCTCCGCACTGCGCGCCTTCGGCTGCGTGGACTCGATCTTGAGGGGCGCCTCGCAGATCGCCGTGCGCTCGCCGCACGCCCTGCCGCAGTCCGCCGTGCTCGGTTCGATGGCCGTCGGCACCGTGAGCGGCAGCGGCGCGGCCAACGCCATCACCGTGGGCTCGGCGACCATTCCGGCCATGATCGGCGCCGGCATGCCACGGGTGGTCGCGGCCGCCATCGAAACGGCCTCCTCGCTCGGCGGGCAGCTGATGCCGCCGGTCATGGGCATCTCCGCCTTCCTGATGGCGGAATTCCTCGGGCGCAGCTACTTCGATGTCGTCGCGCGCGGCTATGCGCCGGCGATCATCTATTACGCGGGCGTCAGCGTGTCGGTCTACCTGCTGTCGACGCGCTACCGCGCGCGCCTCGACGCCGTCGTCGCGAAGACCATGCGCTGGACCGACTGGATGAACATCGCCGCCTTCGTCGGCGTCGTCGGCGGGCTGATCGGCCTGATGGCGACGCTGCATTTGGCGCCGATGTTCGCCGCGCTCTATATCTTCCTCGCCGTCGCCGGCGCCCTGGTCGTCGCGCACCTGGTGGCGATCGCGCGAGCGCGTGGCTGGTCGTGGCGCGCCCTCGTCGCCCCGTTCGGCCGCCTCATCAACAACTTCGCGGAAATGACCGCCGACCTGACGCTGCTGCTCGCGACGCTGTCGATCATGACCGGGGCGTTTGTCATCACCGGCGTGCCGACGAAGATCGGCGCCCTTCTGATCGCGGCCGCCGGTGTCAACCTCGCCGCCATGGCGTTCCTCGCCTTCTTGTTCGGCGCGCTGCTCGGCACCGGGCTTCCGCCGGCACCGACCTACATCCTCACGGCCCTCGTGATCGCGCCGCCGATGATCAAGGTCGGCGTCGACCCGTGGGTCGTGCATTTCTTCGCCTTCTTCCTCGCAGTCTGGGGCGAGCTCACGCCGCCCACCTCCGTGGCCGCCGCGGTCACGGCGAAGATTGCGGAGACGTCCTTCATGCAGACGCTGTTCCGGGCGATCCAGATCTGCGTTGTGCTGTTCATCCTGATGGGTGGCGTCTTCACG
>JBGQGU010000371.1:0-4019 GCA_041497655.1 Gammaproteobacteria bacterium | reverse complement strand
TCGATCAGCGCCGGCGCGGCGCTCTTGTAGGCAATGTGCACGATGTTGGTTCCCGTCACGTTCTTGAAGAGTTCCGCTGCCAGATGGGCCACGGCGCCGATGCCCGAGCCCGCATAATTCAGTTGCCCGGGGCGCGCTCTGGCGAGCGCGATCAACTCCTTGACCGATGTCACCGGAAGGGATGGGTGCACGACCAGGATGTTGGGCTGCGTGGCAACCAGCACTACGGGCGCGAAATCCTTGACGGGGTCAAACCCCAGTCTCTTGTAGAGGCTTACGTTGGCGCCAAACGTGGCGACGTTTCCGCTCAGCAGCGTATAGCCGTCAGGCGCTGATTTCGCCGCGACTTCCGTGCCGATATTGCCGGCAGCCCCGGCGCGGTTTTCGACGACGACGGGCTGGCCCAGACTGTCCGAAAGCTTCTGCGCGATGATGCGGGCAAGAATATCGGTCGGCCCGCCGGGCAGGTTCGGGGCTATGAAGCGAATCGGCTTTACCGGATAGTCCTGCGCCAACGCGTACTCACATGGGCCGGAGACTACGGCCATGCACAGCACGGCGCGCGCGGCGGCGGAATGCATGAAGGACATGGTTCTCTTACTCTTAGAGCGCCTAACAAAATGACCGGTCTTACTTTACTCCCCTCCTTTTCAAGGAGGGGTGGATGCGAAGCAGACGGGGTGGTTACGTGGGCACTTCTTGCTCCCACCACCCCGCCCGCTTGCGCGGGCACCCCTCCTCTGGCAGGAGGGGAATTCGTTTTAATACGCGCTCTTAATTGATTCCGGTTGCGGCAAAAATCTTCTTTGCTTCGGGCGAAGTGAGCGCGCGCGCCAACCCGTGAGCGGCGTCACGCGCTGCACTTGCTACTGTCGCGGCCGCGTCGTAGCGGGTCACGTTCTGGATCTCGTCGGGCAGCGGCGCGGCAAGCTTGACCGCGCAGCCCTTGTCGATCATCACCATCACCTCCGAGATCTGCGCGAGGCCGATCGCTGATGGTGGATGGGCCGCGACATACTCCATAATCGCCGCGCCGGTCTCGACGACGACGATTTTCGATCCCAGCGCCTCCTTCAGCCCGAGCTTTTCCAGCAGCCTTGCCGCATAGATGCCGCTCGAGGCCTTGTTGTGAACGACCGCGGTCGCGCCGAGCAGCGCTCGCTTGAAAGCCACCGTGTCCCCGAGTCCCGGCACCGCCGCTTTTGCGTGCACGACCACGCCCATGCGCGAGCGCCCCACGAATCCGCGGCTCTCCGCGACGATCTTCCCCTGCTGCGCGATGTCATCCATCACCGCGGGGGGCGCCACGATGACGTCCGCCGACTCGCCCGCCGCGACGCGCTGGCGGATTTCGGGTGCCGTCGCGAACTCGATCGTGACCTTGTTTCCCGATTCGCGCTCGAACTCCTTCGAGATCTGCGCCACGCCGCGCTTCACCGCCCCGGCGCTCAACACCTTCAGGGTCCTGGCTGGAGTTGTCGTGCTGGAAGCCATCTCTGCGGTTTCTTATCGGACAAAAGCGTGGGTCGCGATTCGTGAATCGTGATTCGACTATCTCTGTCGTTTCCCTTTTCTTTAGCGTCTTGGCGGCTATTTTCTACTTTTATCGTCAGTCGGCGCGCGCGCCGGAGTCCTTGATCACCTTCGCCCACCGCGGAATCTCGACGCGCATATAGTCCGTAAGCTGTTTCGGCTCGCCGCCGATGATATCCGACCCCAGCACCATCAGCCGCTCGCGCATGTCGGCGGTCTGCAGGAGCTTGTTGAATTCGCGGTTGAGCCGCGCGATCACTGTCTGCGGCGTGCGCGCTGGCACCACGATCCCGTGCCAGGTAATCGCATCGAATCCCGGCACGCCCGCCTCGGCCACCGTCGGCAGACCGGGAAAGCTCGCCGAACGCTTTGCAGTGGTCACCGCGAGCGCGCGCAGCCTTCCTGCCTTGATGTGCGGCTGCACCGAGAGCGCGGTCGCGAACGTGAACTGGCATTCGCCCGAAAGCATCGCCAGCGCCGCCGGCCCGCCGCCCTTGAACGGAATGATGGTGTATTCGACACCCGCCATCCGCTTGAACAGCTCGGCTGCGAGGTGCCCGGTCGTGCCGTTGCCCGGGGAAGCGTAGTTGAGCAGTCCCGGCTTCGACTTGGCGAGCGCGACGAGATCCTTGACGGAGCCGGCTGTCACCGCGGGGTGGACCACCAGGATGTTGGGCTGCGATGCGATCAACACTACCGGAGCGAAATCCTTCACCGGATCAAAGCCGAGCTTGGGATAGAGACTAACGTTGACGGCGAGTATGCCGTTGTTTCCGAGCAGCATGGTGTAACCGTTGGCGGCGCTGCGCGCGACGATCTCGGCGGCGATGTTCCCGCCCGCGCCCGGCCGGTTGTCTATCACCACCGGCTGTCCGATGTTTTCCGAGAGCCGGGTAGCGACGATGCGGGCCATGGTATCGCTCGCGCCCCCGGGCGCGAAGCCGAGGACGAGACGGACCGGCCTGGCCGGGTATTGCTGTGCGGCGGCTGGCAGCACCATGACCGCCAGCGTAGCGCACAGCAATACCAATGATGAACGATGAATGATGAATGATGAACGGGCCGCCCGCTCTCGGGGCTGCCGTTTGCGTTCCGCCTTATCACCCATCACTCATCACCCATCACTCATCACCGCAGCCAGTTGCGCGGAGGTGCAAGCTTAGCAACGGTTTCTCCCCGTGACAACCAACCTTGAGCGCGCTCGCCACTCATCTTTTGATTGTCATGCCCCTGTGCTATTCTCCCAGCGACATTTTTCGCGCCGCAGTCCGCTTCGGCCGCAGCCGCTTCCAGACTTCGAGGAGATACCCTATGAAACAGCCGCAACGCATCCGTGGCGTGCTCTCCCCCGTCGTCACGCCGTTCGGGAAGGACCTGAGCCCCGATCCCGTGCGCTTCATCTCCCATTGCCGGTGGCTGCTGACTCAAAGCTGCGGCCTGGCAGTGTTCGGCACCAACAGCGAGGCCAATTCGCTGTCGACCAACGAGCGCATCGCCCTGCTCGACGCGCTGCTCGCCGCGGACATCGATCCATCGCGCATGATGCCCGGCACCGGCTGCTGCGCGCTAACCGACACGGTGCGGTTGACCGAGCACGCGGTCCAGGCCGGCTGCGCCGGCGTGCTGATGCTGCCGCCGTTCTACTACAAGGACGTCTCCGAGGATGGGCTCTACCGCAGCTTCTCGGAAGTGATCGAGCGCGTCGGCGACGCGCGGCTGCGGGTCTATCTCTACCATATTCCGCCGGTCGCGGTGGTCGGCATCACCACCGGCCTCGTCGAGCGGCTGCTGAAGAAGTATCCAACGGCCGTCGCCGGCATGAAGGACAGCTCCGGCGATTGGAACAACACCAAGAAATTCCTCGACGCGTTCGCGAAGGGCGGTTTCGATGTCTTCGCCGGCAGCGAATCATTCCTGCTCGCCAACATGAAGAGCGGCGGCGCGGGCTGCATCTCGGCCACCGCCAACGTGAACCCCGCGGCGATCGACAAGCTCTACCGCGATTGGAAGAAGCCCGACGCCGAGGTGCAGCAGGAGGCGCTCAACGTCGTGCGCAAGACCGTCGGCCAGTACGTGATGATCCCGGCCCTCAAGGCGGTCGTCGCGCACTACTCGAAGGACCCGCAATGGGCGATGGTGCGCCCGCCGCTCACCGAGCTCACCGCAGCGCAGGCGAAGAACGTGATCGACGGCTTGAGGAAGCTCAATTTCGACATGCCCGGTCTCGAGCAGGCGCAGGCGAAGGCGGCCTGACGCCTCCCAAAAGCGTGATTCGTGAATCGTGATTTGCGATTCGACCCTTTAGTTACAGGGCCCGCTCCCGCAGCGCGGGAACAAGACCAGGGGCAAGCGGGTCGATTCACGACTCACGAATCACGATTCACGCCTTGGAGCCGGGCGCCGAATTCACGGCCGCGGCGGCGGCCGTCCGCCGCACGCGGGTCCAAATGGATGAATCACCAGGCTCGTACAGGCCGAACCGGTGG